>NZ_JBFAJA010000060.1:0-92585 GCF_040654975.1 Dactylosporangium sp. NPDC050588
CCTCGTACTGCGCGCCGCTCGGGTCGGTGTAGGACATGTGGTGGCCCTGGTCGAAGCTGGTGTTCTCGGCCGACGCGTGGTCCTGCTCGTAGACGCCGAACTGCGAGTCGTAGTTGCTCTCGTTGGCGTCGACCTCGTGCAGCTGGTCGAGGGACTCGTGCTGGTCGCCGGTCTCGAACTCGCCGTACTCGCTCATGTCGTTCTCCTTTGTGGAAGTTTATGTGGTGTTCGCTGCGTTCTTGCGATGTGCTGAACACTACGGACGTTCGTCGAAGGTCAACTCCCGGAAACGTGCCACGAGGGGAAGCTTGCTGTGCGGGTGAACGAACTGCTCGTCGAGGGGTACGGGCGACTGCCTGATCTGGTCAGGGCCGCGGTCGAAGGGCTCAGCCCGGAGCAGCTGCGGTGGGCGCCGGCGCCCGGCGCGAACACGGTCGGGTGGCTGGTCTGGCACCTGACGCGGGTCCAGGACGAGCACATCGCGGAGCGCATCAACGGCGCCGAGCAGCTGTGGGTGACCGGCGACTGGGCCCCGCGCTTCGGGCTGCGGCAGGACCAGCACGACACCGGCTACGGCCACACGGCCGCGCAGGTCCAGGCGGTACAGCCGGAAAGCGCCGACGTGTTGATCGAATACTTCGAGGCGGTGTCGGCACGGACCATCGCGTGGCTGGAGAAGCTCACGGAAGAGGATCTCGACCAGATCGTCGACGAGCGATGGGACCCGCCGGTGACGCTCGGGGTGCGGCTGGTCAGCGTCCTCGACGACGACGCCCAGCACGTGGGCCAGGCGGCCTACGTGAGGGGACTGATTCCCTGACAGAGGGCCGTGAAACGTCATGGAGGACACACGGCCATCACCCGCCGGGAGTGGTGTACTTGATCTGCACGATCCACACCCCAATCGGGAGATACAGATGGACGAGCGTGCACAAGGACGCCACCGCGTCGTGATCGTCGGCGCCGGCTTCGGCGGACTGTTCGCCACCAAGGCGCTCAAGAACGCGCCGGTCGACGTCACCCTGATCAACGGCACCGCCTACCACCTGTTCCAGCCGCTGCTGTACCAGGTGGCGACCGGCATCCTGTCGGAGGGCGAGATCGCGCCGCCGATCCGGGAGATCCTCAAGCGGCAGGACAACGCGAAGGTGCTGCTCGGCACCGTCACCGAGATCGACCCGGAGGCGAGGACCGTCACGGCGGTCGCGCCCGGGACCAGCTACACCGTGCCGTACGACTCGCTGATCGTCGCCGCCGGCGCGTCGCAGTCCTACTTCGGCAACGACGCGTTCGCCGAGCACGCGCCCGGCATGAAGAGCATCGACGACGCGCTGGAGCTGCGCGGGCGGATCTTCGGCGCGTTCGAGCTCGCCGAGCTGGAGACCGACCCGGCCGCGATCGAGCGGTGGCTGACGTTCGTCGTGGTCGGCGCCGGTCCGACCGGCGTCGAGATGGCCGGCCAGATCGCCGAGCTCGCCCACCGGCACCTGCCGGGGCAGTACCGCAACATCGACCCGAAGCACGCGCGGATCATCCTGATCGACGCGCTCGACACGGTCCTGTCGAGCTTCGGCGACCACCTGTCGACGAAGGCGCTGCGGCAGCTGCACACCATGGGCGTCGAGGTCGAGCTCGGCACGAAGGTCGTCGACGTCGACGAGACCGGCATCGAGGTCGAGACGCGCAACGGCCGGCAGCGGATCGAGTCGATGACGAAGATCTGGGCGGCGGGCGTGGCCGCGCCGTCGCTGTCGACGCAGCTGGCGAAGGCGACGGGCGCCTCGACCGACCGGGCCGGACGGCTGGAGGTCGAGCCGGACTGCACCGTGCCGGGCCACCCGGAGATCTTCGCGATCGGCGACATGATGTCGCTCAACCGGCTGCCGGGCGTCGCGCAGGTCGCGATCCAGAGCGGCCGCCACGCCGCCGGCCAGATCAAGAAGCGGCTCGCCGGCGAGGCGACCGGTCAGCCGTTCAAGTACTTCGACAAGGGCAGCATGGCCACGATCTCGCGCTTCTCGGCGGTGGCGAGCGTCGGCAAGCTGCACTTCTCCGGGATCGTCGGCTGGCTCATGTGGCTCGCCGTGCACCTGCTCTACCTGGTCGGCTTCAAGAACCGGGTCACCGCGGTGCTGCACTGGTTCGTCAGCTTCATCGGCCGCGGCCGCTCGGAGCGGGTCGCCACGTTCCAGCAGGTCTTCGCCCGCCGCGCGCTGCAGGAGTACCGCCAGCACCTGCCGTGACCGTTTGGACAAAAGAGAAGGGCGCCCCACTCCCCGGGGCGCCCTCCTGGTCTTCGGCGACTAGCAGCTGAGCGAGCCGGCTCCGACGCCCACGCCGAGGATGCCGACGAAGCGCTGGTACGCCGCGACCCGGCTCTGCACCTGCGCCGGGTTGCGCCCGCCGCACTCGAGGCTGCCGTTGATGCTGCGGATCGTCTCGCCGAACCCGGCGCCGTTGACCATCGCGTTGTGCGGCGTCATCGTGCCCGGGCCGGTCTGCGTGTTCCAGTACCAGAGCGCGGTCTTCATCGCCACGGCCGGGTCGGTCTGCACCAGGTTCGGGTTGCGCAGCAGGTCGATGCCGAGCGCGTCACCGGCGGCCTTGTAGTTGAAGTTCCAGCTGAGCTGGATCGGCCCGCGGCCGTAGTACGCGGCCTGCCCGGCGGGGCAGCCGTACGGCTGGCTCGTGTCGCAGTAGTGCGGGTAGTTCGCGGTGTTCTGCTCCACGATGTACACCAGGCCGCCGGTCTCGTGGTTCACGTTCGCGAGGAACGCCGCCGCCTCCTGCTTGCGCTGGGCGTCCGATCCCGTCTTCGCGAACGCCGGGTAGGCGTTCAGCGCCGCGACCAGGCCGTTGTACGTGTAGAAGGGGTTCCGGTTCGGGAACATCTGGTTGAACTGGGCCTCGCTGACGACGAACGCCCCGTTCGACGGCGGGTTCGTGGTCGGGTTCGGCGGCGGCGTCGTGCCGCCCCCTCCGCCGTTGCAGGTGTACGGGTCCCAGTACCAGGTGCTGATCGTCGGGCTGTACCCCGGGTTGTCGTGCTCGGCGATGTAGTACTTACCGTCGGTGAACTTCACGATGTCACCGGTCACGTAGTTGCGACCCTGCACCCACGCCGGGAAGCTGCACCCGCCCGCGGACCCGGTCTGCGTCGGCGGCTGCGGCGTGCTCCCGCCGCACGACCCCTGGTCCTGCCACACGCCGGTGTTCCCGGGCGGCGCCTCGTTCTGCGTCCACCACTTGGCGAGGAAGTTGTGCCCGTTCCGCGACACCGTGGCACCCCCGGTGTACACGGCCGACGCCTGCCACGCCGGCGCACAGGTGGCCGCCGACGCCGGCAGCATGTTGAAGACGGCGACGACGCCACCGACGACGGCGGTCGCGGCGAGCCCCGCCCACAGGCGCACTCTGGACACCAGATCACTTCCGTTCAGATCGACGCTGAGCCCCCATCCGACCAGCCGCCACCGCGGTACAGGAGCAATCACATCGATTTATGAAGAATCTTTACGGTTCTCCTAACCTCACCTTTCTGAGGTGACTCGGGGTGACACCGGGTGACCGCGGGGTGGCGTAAAACAATCGCCCGGGCGAGAACGTTGCCGGCGGGGTGAGGCCAGTTGAGTGATTTCCGTCACGCGAGATTCTTTCGGCAAGCTTAGGCGACCTGCTTGGACGGCGCGGTTTCGAGAGGTGCGTCACAGCGGCGGACAGGCAGTACGCTGCGCGGTCTGATCGCCCTGGGTAGGCTGGCCGTCGGTCTCGTCCGACATGGCGCCGCCCCCCGCGGCGCCGGGCGCGACTGCCGCCCAATCGCCGGCTCGACACCGGCGAATCGGGGACCCAACCGCACAGTGGGGTGAATCCGCGGGCAACCGCGGTAGGGGTCGTTCCGTCCCGAACCCGTCAGCTAACCCGGTCGGCGGCCGACGGAAGGAACAACGAGCCAGATGTCATCACGACATCCCGGTCGGCGGATCATCGCCGTCCTGATGACGGCCGCCGTCCTCTTCGGGATGGCCGCCACTCCGGCCGCCGCCGAGCCGGGAGACGACACGGGCGACGAGGGATCCAACGCGTCCCTCGCCCAGGTCCTCGACGAGAGCACGCGCGCGTGGATCGAGGCCAAGGACAAGTACGACGCCTCGGTGAAGAACCAGGCGGACCTGACCGCCAAGCTCGCCCAGACCGAGGCCAACCTCGCCAGGGTCACCGAGCAGGTGTCGGCGATCGCCGTCGCGGCGTACCGGACGGGGCCGCTCACCACGTTCGTGGTGCTGATGGACTCCGGGAGCCCCACCGGCTTCGCGGAGCGGGCCGGCTCGATCGACGAGATCGCCCACCACAACGACAACCTGCTGCGCGAGCTCAACCAGCTGAAGCGGGACCAGGCGGCGCAGAAGACGGCGCTCGAGGGCGAGGTCAAGCTCCAGCAGGAGCAGGTCGCCGTCATGGCCGCGAAGAAGAAGGAAGCCGAGAAGGGACTGGCCCAGGCGGGCGGGCCGAGCAACGGCTTCGTGTCGGCCAACCTGCCGCTCGCGCAGCCGTCGCCGCGCAACGCCAGCGGCGGCTGGTCCTCGGAGTCGTGCAAGCAGAAGGACCCGACCACGAGCGGCTGCATCACGATGCGCACGCTGCACGCGATGCAGCAGGCGCAGGCGGCGGGCTTCAAGCGGTTCGTGTCCTGCTACCGGCCGAGCGGGCCGTACGAGCACCCGAAGGGCCGCGCGTGCGACTTCTCGGTGCAGGCCAAGTCGGGCTTCGGTGGCGTCGCCGCCGGTGAGGACAAGGTCTACGGGGCCAACCTGGCGACGTACTTCGTGAAGAACGCGGACCGGCTCGGCGTCATGTACGTCATCTGGTTCAAACAGGTGTGGACACCCGCGGTCGGCTGGCACCACTACAGCGGCGTGGGCGGAGACCCCTCCAGCGACCACACCAACCACGTGCACCTCTCGCTCCTGTAAGCACCGCCAAGACCTCACGTCTGCGTACGGCCGGCCGATAGGGCAACCGTCGACCGGCCGACGCAGGGTGAGGGGATCCGAAGTGAAGCACCGACTCGTGACGCGCAGCGACTTCGACGGCCTGGTGTGCGCCGTCCTGCTGCGTCACCTGGACCTCATCGGCGACATCACCTTCGTGCACCCCAAAGACGTCCAGGACGGCACGGTCGACATCGGCCCCGACGACATCCTGACGAACCTGCCCTACGCGCCCGGCGCACACCTCGTCTTCGACCACCACCACTCGGAGACGCTGCGCAACGCGGGCGACGACCGGACCAACCACATCATCGACGCGGAGGCCCCGTCGGCGGCCCGCGTCATCTACGACCACTTCGGCGGCGCCGCGCGGTTCCCGAACGTGTCCGACGAGCTGATGGAAGCGGTCGACAAGGCGGACTCCGCCCAGTACGACATCACCGACATCCTGCAGCCGGTCGGCTGGACGCTGATGAACTTCCTCATGGACAGCCGCACGGGACTGGGCCGGTTCCGGCAGTTCCGGATCTCCAACTACCAGCTGATGATGCAGCTCATCGACGCGTGCATCGACCACCAGGACGTCGAGGAGATCCTGGCGCTGCCGGACGTGGCGGAGCGCGCGGAGCTGTTCCGCGAGCAGCAGGAGCTCTTCGTCGACCAGCTGCGGCGGGTGAGCCACCTGGAGGGCGACGTTGTCGTCGTGGACCTCCGGGGCGAGGAGGTGATCTACGCCGGCAACCGGTTCATGGTGTACGCGCTGTTCCCCGAGTCGCGGGTCTCCATCCACGTGATCTGGGGCAAGCAGAAGCTCAACACCGTCTTCGCGGTGGGTAAGTCGATCCTCGACCGCACGTCACCGACCGACATCGGCTCGGTGATGCTGCAGTACGGCGGTGGCGGCCACCTCGCGGCCGGCACCTGCCAGGTCCCGCACGACGAGTCCGAGCGGGTCCTGGCCGACATCATCGCGAAGGTCGGCGCTCCGCGCGCCGCGGCACTGAGCAACTGGAACTGAGCAACTAGACCAGGGCGTTGGCGCGCTCGGTGACGTGCAGCAGGACCCGACCGGCCGTGTCGAGGTCTTCTGGCGATAAATCACCATAAATCTGCACGGTGATGGCGTTGATCCCGGCGCTGATCTCCTCGTACCGCGAACGGCCCAGGTCGGTGAGGGCGACGTCGCCGGTCAGCAGGCCGGCCGCGAACGCCGCGTCGACGTGGCCGGCGGGGTCGGTCCGGAGGCCGGCCGACATCTGCGCGAGCAGCTCGTCGCGGGTCAGCGGGCCGGTGGCGGTGAGGTTGACGGCGACCCACTGCTCGAAGGTGGTGCCGGAGCGGGCGAGCAGGCTGTCGAGGACGGCGCGGGTGGCGCGCTCGGCCTGGCCGAGGATGCGCCCGTTGAGGGTGGTCATGACGGACCTCTTTCCAGAAGGAGGGCTTGCAGGTCCGCGACGAACGCGGCCTGGCGATCGGCGGGCAGCGGCGCGAGCAGCTCCGCCATGAGCTCACGGACGATGCCGACGGCCTCGGCGCTGACCGAGCGGCCGCGGTCGGTGAGCCGCAGCTGCACGGCGCGGGTGTCCGCGGGGTCGGGGAGCCGGTCGAGCAGGCCGGCCGACTCCAGGGTCCGGGCGAGCTTCGAGACGTACAGCGCCTCGAGGCCGGTGTGGTCGGCGAGCCGCCGCTGGCTGGGCAGCTCGGCGCTGCGCGGGTCGTGCTGCAGGCCATACAGGGTGGCCAGCAGCGAATACTGCGCGTGCGTGAGCCCCAGCGGTGCCAGTGCCCGGTCCACGGCGACCTTCCACTTCATGGACAGCCGCCAGACCAGGAACCCGGGTGTAGGACTCATGCCAGAAACTGTACATGGCAATAGTAGCCATGGCTACTAACTACAGCAGCTCCGTGTCGCGCAGCAGGCGCCACAGGCCGGCGCCGTCGGGGGCGCGCAGCCAGCGCTGCGCGGCGTCCGCGGAGGAGGGCAGGCGGCGGGTGCTGCCGACCGGGGTCGGGAGGCCGCCGGCGAGGACGGCCTGGGTCGGCGAGAGGTGCCGGATCGCGACCGCCGCGACGCTGTCGGGGTGCTCGGCGACGAACTCCGCGTAGATCTCGGGGTCGTGCTGCCCGTCGTCGCCGACGAGCAGCCACCGGATGTCGGGGAACTCCGAGGCGAGCCGCGCCAGCGACGCCCGCTTGTGCGCCTGGCCGCTGCGGAAGAACCGGTCGGGCTGCGGCCCCCAGTCGGTCAGCAGGAGCGGGCCCGCCGGGTACAGGTGCCGGGACAGGAACCGGGTGAGCGTCGCCGCCACGTTCCAGGCGCCGGTGGAGAGGTAGAAGACCGGAGCGCCGGGGTTGGCGTTGACCAGCCGCTCGTACAGGACGGCCATCCCCGGCACGGAGGCCCGGGCGTGCTCGTCGAGGACGAACGTGTTCCACGCGGCGAGCAGCGGGCGGGGCAGCGTCGTGACCATGACGGTGTCGTCGACGTCGGACACGATGCCGAAGCGGACGGAGGGGTCGATGATCCTCACCGGCGCCTCGACCGGGGCGCTGTCCTCGCTCTCCAGCGTGACCGTCGCCCAGCCCGGGGCCAGGTCGGCCTCGATGACGGTGTCGATGAAGCCGCCACGGTCGCAGCGGACCTCGCAGGTGCGCCCCCCGGCCGTGATCCGCACGGGCGCGTCGGCCACGGAGACGGCGGTGAACGAGCGCCAGCCACGCAACTTCTTGAGGCGCCTGCCGGGCTTCGGGTCCAGGCGGGCCAGCAGGACCCGGCCGAGGACGCGGACCCAGCCTGGGCCGCCGTAGCCGGTGTACGGGGTGACGGCGACCTTCCACCCGCGCAGCCGGAGCCGCCGCTCCAGCACGTCGTGGAAGGCGTCCTCGATGCGCGCGGCGCGGTGCAGGCGGACCGGACCTGATGGGGTCAACGACACTGGATCACCCTGTCACAGCACCAACCCCGCCGCACCAGCACACGTACGGTGACAATTCCGCGACCGTGGCATAAATCCGGGAGCCTGAACCCCCTGTTCGCTTCTAGCGTTGGTGTTATCAGGAACACACCTTCAAGGGGTCGAGATGGCAACCACGACATTCGAGGCAGTACGAGCCGAGGCACTGTTCGTTTCCAACCTGCAGTGCTCCCAGGCACCCAGGCGGGACGAGATCCGCACCGCGGTGGCGACCACGCTGCGGCGGGTCGGCATCCAGGGCTGCGCGACGCAGGTCGCGGGCGAGTTCGGCGACCACCCGGACACCGCCGTCGCGCGGATGGCGTGGGCGCTGGCGATGGTCCGTTCGACCTACCCCGTCCGGCGCAACGCACCCAGGTCGATGCCGCTGCTGACGCGCAGCGCGTGAAAATCGAGCGACATGGGTAACGCGCGGGCATGCAGGAACTTCACGTCTCTCTGGACGACGCTCAGCTCAGCCCGGCGGCGCAGAAGCTGCAGGAGCCTCTCGAAGCCCAGCTGAGCTCGGCGTTGCAGCGCGCCGCCGAGATCGTCGAGCAGGACTACCACGGCGAGTCCGCCGACGAGGTCGCCGCCCGGTTGCTGGAGGTCGCGAAATCGAGCCTTCACCCGGACATCGCCGACGCCTTCGCGCCCGACCGGGCCGAACTGGAGCAGGCCGCCCGAGTCGTTATCACCGCCGCGCAAAACGCGTAGCTATTTCGCGAATTGCCCCGATTGTGCAACGCAGCCGCTCCACACTGAGGACCAACCGCCGCCGGACCTTGGAGGACTGCCGTGGAGCAGCACAAACTCACGATCGACATGAACGAGGCCACGATCGATCAGCTGCGCGACCACCACTTCGCGCTCTTCGGCCTCCACGCGATCGCCACCTCGGCGAGCGGCGTCCCCACGATCTGGCTCTCGGTCCACTACCTCGAACGCCACCTCGAACTGACGTGGCAGGAGACCTACTCCATGTTCACGGCGCGCCACCAGGGCATGGCACCGAGCACGAAGATCGTGCCGACGCACAACTACCCGGCGCCGCTGGGCAGCGTCCTCACGGTCTCCGGCAACGACGGCGCCGGCATCGTGACACCGGGCGGGCCGGCCGGCCACATGGAGATCGACAACACCGGGCGGATGGAGCTCGGCGCCGGCCTGTGCATCCATGACACGCACGGCATGTACCAGCCCGTCGGCATCTTCGACCTGATCGACGTGGACCTGTTCCAGCCGATCCCGAAGGTCGCGTTCTTCTTCTCGCCGATCCCGCACATGGCCGGCGAGGTCGCGACCCGGGCGCTCGGCCCCGGCATCCTGCTGGACTACTCGAAGGCCCGCGACCGCAGCTTCTCCGTCGAGTACGACCTGCACGACGGCTGGTCGGTGGGGAACCGCCCCTACGCCCAGCCCATCGCGGCCAACGAGCCGCTCAACCCGCTGCTGCTGGTGCGCTCCTCCGCCCTGCAGGCCCTCGCGATGCAGCGCCAGCGCATCACCTCGGCATCCAACATCAGGCGTTGAGCACCCAGTCGACCCGGTGCGCCTCAGTGGGGTCGGGCAGCTCCCAGCGCCCCACCATCCGGTCGATCACGCCGTCCGGCACCGGACGCGGGCGGGCCCGGTTGCGGCGGCGCATCACGTCGGGCGGCGCCTCGACGCTGACGATCTCGACCCGGCCGCCGTAGTCGGCGACCAGCCCGATGCAGCGGGCACGCAGCTGGCGGGTGAGGTTGGTGGCGTTCCAGACGAACGGCGTGCCCGCCCGCAGCAGCACCTTGGCCTGGTCGGTCGCGGCGGCGATCACCGGGCCCTGGTCGCCGGTGGGCTGGACGCCGAGCCGCTCGCGCCAGTCGTCGAGGCTGACGACGGCCATGCCCGGACGGTTCGCCGCGATCCAGTGGTCCTTGCCGGAGCCGGGCAGCCCCGACATGACGGTGACGGTCACCCTGGTGTCGTCGTAGGCCGCGTAGTCCGCCTCCCGCAGCGGATTGCGGAAGTAGGTGAAGCGGGCGTGGTCCGACGGGAAGCTCCGGGGCTTGTCCAGGCAGTCGTCGTCGCCGGTGTACTGGAGGAAGAGCCCGACGTTGTCGAGCATCCCGGCCTGGTCGGCGCAGACGCGGCCGAGGATGTCGGCGGTGGCCAGCAGCCCCAGGTCGTCGTTGCGGGCCAGCAGGCTGACCCGGTGGACGATCCGGTCGAGCTCGCCGCGCGGCCGCTCCAGGGCCCAGAACGGCACCTGGTGGTGGCGGATCAGCGCGGCGACATGCTCCCGCCAGGCGATCGGCACGCCCGCCTCCCACAACACCCGCCGCGCGATGAGGTCGCCGCGCCGCGAGTGGCCGTGGGCGGTGATCCGCCCGTCCTCCTCGACCTGGGTGCAGAACGGCTTCGCCGCGTCGTGCAGCAGGACCGCGGCGAAGAGCCGGACCCGCTCGTCCCGCGGGCGCTCCCGCCACGCCGGCAGCGCGGCGAGGGCCTCGCACGCCAGCCGCGTGTGGGTGGCGACGTCACCCTCCGCGTGGTGCACGGCGTCCTGCGGCACACCGTCCATCCGCCGGACCCAGTCGAACTCGGCGCGGACCGCGTCCCACGGCACCGTCCACCCGGGACCGTCCGGGCACAGCCGCTCGAAGCCGTTCACGCGCCGACCCGGTTGGCGACGATCGGCCGGTCCTGCCAGTGGCTGCCGGAGTCGAGGATCGCGGTGTGGAAGCTCGGCCGCACCCACTTGTACCGGCCGAGCACCGCGTCGGCGGACTCCAGCTTCAGGTACAGCCCCTCCATGTCCTCGGACATGTCGGTCTCCTTGACGACCTGGTCGGGGTCGGCACCGCCGGCGACCGCGGCCTCGCGCAGCGCGTCACGCCACCCCGGCGTGCGGCAGGTCGAGGGCCCGACGAGCGCGGTCAGCTCGGCGAGCTTGCCGAAGCGGCCGGTGCGCAGCACGGGCACGGAGCTGACGGGCAGCCCTTCGAGCAGCTCACGGCGCCGCACGGTCGACAGGAACGTCTCCGTCTCCCGGTCGAACACGTCGAACTCGCAGAAGTGGTGCGGCAGCGCGTCGTAGAAGACGGTGTGCTTGGCGTAGAGCCACTCGCCGTACATGACGTACCGGTCGGTCAGGACCGGCTGCAACAGGAACCGGACGGTCGCGGCCCACGCCTTCAACGGCCCGAACTGCTTCTCCCGCGGCCCGCCGGTGAGGTAGTGCCCACGGGACTGCAGCAACATCTCCCCACTGGCATCGAAGCTGACCGCACAGTTCGCCCCGTCGAGCTTCTCCTCCACGACGAGCTCCCGCCCCACCAGCTCCGCGAACGGCACCTGGGCCAGGTCATGGTCGCCCGGCTGCAGACGGGACCCCTGCAGGTGAGGCGTTCTCGGATACTTGCGCAGCACCTGACCGTTGTAGCGGACCGCCCCAAACCACCGACACCAGTTTTCGCGCTGTGCCCCGCGCACGGCTCCGCCGTGCTCCCCATCGGGGGAGCTGCGCTCCACCCGCACCCCCTCAAGACCCGTCACTGGGCCTAACTGTTCGTCACGGCCGCACTCGACACGCTTGCTCCTCGCAGTGCGTCAGCGTGCCTGTGCCACAAGGCTTCCATCGCCTCCGTGAGCGCGCGCCTCAGAGCCCGGCCCGGCGCACCGTCCGCCGTGACCTGGCACGGCGCCCGCGGTGGCACAGGTCCGCCGGCCGCAGCCCACCGGAGTCGGAACGCGCGCCGGCCGATGCCCTCATGCCCGTTGCGGCGGATGTCCTCGATCAGGGTGTTCGGGCTGCGCTGGCGCGACGTCGACCTCGAGCACGGCACGATGACCATCGCCCAGCAGCTCACCTGCGTCGGCCTACAGGATTCTCCAAGGTCCGCCGAAGAGCGCTGCCAGCCGCCGGGTCGTTGCCCTGGACCGGCACACTGTCCGAGCGCTCCGCGAGCACGCCCGCCGACAACGCCTCGAACGACTCGCCGCCGGCAGAGCCTGGCAGGCCAGCGGCTACGTGTTCACCCGCGTTGACGGCCGGCCGTTGCACCCGTCCTACCTCACCCAACGATTCCTCAACATCTGCCGGACCACCCTTCCATCGATCCGCAGGCGAGCTCGGCGTCAGCCAGGCCGTCGCCTTCCTCCGCGAGGTCGACGCCCTCAACCAACGCCGCCGCGCCCGCGCCGTCGAACTCGTCCGGTGGGCCGGGACTCCGGCGAGTTCCGGCCCCCGTGATTGCGTCGGCAGGTTGTCAGCGCGTGGTGACGCTCATCAGTCCGCGTTTGCCTCGTGCCTGCTCGTAGGCGCTGCCGCAGGTGTGGGCGGCGGCGGTTGCCAGTCGGTACGCAGCTGCCGCCTCGGTCATGGCGCCGGCCTGGCGGTAGGAGTCGCCCAGGGCGTTGAGCGTCATCGCTGTGTCGAGCCGCAGATCGAGTTCGACGAACTCGGTCAATGCTTCGTGCAGGTGGGTGACCGCGTCGTCGAGTCGGCCGAGGTGCCCCTCTGCCAAGCCGATGCCGCGCAGGGTTATGGCCGCGTTCCGGCGCAGCCCGTGCTGCGTGTAGAAGGCATGCGACGGCGCGATCTCAATGAGGAATTGGGCGAACCGGCCCTGCGAGAACCGCAGCCAGGCATGGTTGGCCTGGGCGGTCGCCGCGCCGTGGTGGTCGCCCGCGCCTGCGGCCAGGCCAATTGCTGTCCGGTACTGCCGGCCCGCTGCGTCGAGCCTGCCGAGCTCCAGGTACGCCAGGCCGAGGTTCGTACGGGTGGACGCCTCGGCCCTCGCGTCGCCGATCCGTCGGGTGGCGGCCAGCGCGGCCCAATGGGTGGTGAGCCAGTCACACATCGGCTTGGCCAGATAGTAGTAGCCTCGCAGGGTGTAGGCGAGTTGCCAGCACCTGGCGTCCAGGCCGTGCCGCTGCGCGGCCAGGCATACGGAGACGAGGTTGCCGCGCTCACGGTTCAGCCACTGCAGTGCTACGCGGTAGTCGCTGAGTTCGTCCGGCACCGCATGGTTGTGCGCCAGATCGAGCGGCATCCGGTACCGGTCCGGAGTGATCGCCGTATCAGCTCGTTCGGCAGCGCGTAGGTAGTACTCGGTCAGGCGCTGCCACGCTGGTTGCTGGTTACGTGCGGTTGCTACCACGACCAGAGGATCGGTGGCATCGGGGGTAGTGTCGAGCCACGCAGCCGCCGCAAACGGGTCGAGGACGATGTGTCCCGGCACGTCGTTCATGGGCGTCTCACGAACGCCATGGTATGGGCAACGATCGAATTCCAGGCTTGCTCGTCAACCTTGCGGATGTCAAGGATCCTCCCCTCGGCGGCAAGTTCCTGGCCGCTCGGGGTGCGCTGACGGACCAGCCGAACCTGCTCCTCGACCGCTGCGCAGTGCTGCTGCCAGGCGCCGAGCACGTCGACCGAGACCCGGGTCAGCACGTTCATCTCGGTCATCAGCTTCTCGGCGTCGGCGTACAACTCGGCGACGGCCAGCTCGATCTGCGGGATCGCCTCCCGCTTCGCCTGTTCCGCGTGGATGCCGCGCATGACGGCGGTGTCCCGGACCCGTTCGTACTGTCCCATGGGGGTAGCCAATTTCATCGTCATCGGCATGACGTCGACGAGCACGAACAGCCCGATCAGAAATAGCGATACCAGCCGTACCTGCGGGTCCTTGCGCTCCAACTCCGCGAGGGCGGCGACTCTGGCCAGGTAGTCATCGCTGAACGTGGCCTCGATCGCGGCGATGTCGGCCTTCGACCGTCCACGGATCTCTTCGATCCTCTGCTGCCGGATCAGCTCCGCTGCGGCGTCGACCTTCTGTGCCGCGGCGATCTTTTCGTCAAGGATCCTGATTTCCTGCTGGACGTCGTCGATTCGTGTGCCGAGCCGCACACAGTTGCTCCCGCAGCCCGCCCGCCCGGATGAGATGCCGCACCCGGTCTCCTTGCTCAGTGCGTTGCTCTGCTCGTAGGTCTGCAATTTGACCAGGCATTCCTTCTGCGCGACCTGCTTGTCGCGCGCCTCCTGCAGGGGTGCGGCCGTCGACTCGACCTCCGGCACCGCGTCGACATCCGCGTCGGCGAGGTCTACCCGGGTTGCGACGGTGGTCCTGCGGTGCTCGTCGATCGTCTGGGTGATGCTGTCCTCGAACCACAGCAGTGACAGCGGGTGCGCGACTGCGGTCCCGACGACCAGCGCGAAGATGAGCCGCAGGAGCGCCGTCACCGTGGTGCTGACCCAGTGCCGGACCTCGGATTTGTGCATCGTCGAGACCAGGTACCGGTCGATCGCCAGGACGATCAACCCCCAGACGGTGCCGCCTCCGAGGCACAAGGATGCCAGGTCTGTGATCAACGACAGTGCGTACGCCATTCCGAGGCTGCCGAGAATGGCGGGAACCAGCACGAGCGCGCCGATTCCGGCGAACCTCATGCGTTCGGATCTGTGAAGTGTGGCGCAGTTTCTCAGGACATCTTCGTCCGCGCCCGACAGCCAGAGAAAGGACCGCTGCATCGGTTACTGCCGTACCTGGCCGACGCGAGCGCTCAAGGACTGCGCGAAACCGTTCAGCAGCATGTCGGTGCTTTCGAAATACACTTTGATCTGCTGATTGACCGACTTGTACGCGGGTTCGTAAAGTTCGGGGCGACCGCGGAACTGCTCAATCATGTCGAGCTGCGGCGCCATGGCGTTGAGAAACCGCTCCCGTCCCTCGTTGACCGCCGTGTTGAGCAACGTGATCTTCTCGTTGGCGAAGCGGGTCAGCTCCGTCTGCATGTGCATGCCCTGTGCGGCGATGAGCGCGTCGGCCCGCTTCCGGGCGATCTCGATCTGGGTCCGGGTGTAGACCTCCAGCAGCTCCCGCCGGGAGTCGCTGAGCTGGCGCAGGTTCTGCACACCGATGCGCTGGCGCTCCCGTTCGAACTGGGTAGGGAACATGCGCTGCCAGAGACCGCGCCGGTTCGCGGCCTCGAGTGCCGCCTGCCGCGACTCCGCGTTGGCCTGGCCGATGTAATCACGCATTCCGGCAGCGACCTCGCTGAGGTCTTCGAGGCTGGTGCCCGGCATCTGTGAAATTGGCTCGATGGTCATCGACATCACCGTTCCTCAGGTCTAATACAAGGATTTCGATTTCATCCCTGTCGCGCTGATGGGTACTTTGGTAACGTGCCTGATATTGGCTTCGGAAGGGCCGTTGATCAGGCAATCGTGGCGCCCCTCAAGTGCCGCTGCCAGTGTTTCCTTGTTGCCGACAAGAAGAGGAAACAGCTCATGACCGCACCTTCCGATGGCAAGATCCCGAAAGACTCGCCGGGAGATCATCTTCGCCGCTTCCGGATCGACGCACGGATGTCCCTGGCCGACCTGGCCGGCAAGACGCACTACAGCAGGGGATATCTCAGTAAGATCGAGAACGGTCTCAAGCCGCTGAGCCGGGAAATCGCGCAGCGATGCGACGAAGCTGTCGGTGCCGGGGGCGCCCTGCTGCGGCTCGTGCAGGGCCAGCCCGCCGTCCGCCGGCGACGCCAGATGCCGGTGATCCGAATCGTCGACCTGCCGCCCGCATCGACCTGGTTCTACGGCCGTGACGCCGAACTGGCCCGGATCGTCGCATTGTTCGGCTCGGAACGCCCTCGCGCGTCGGTCATTGCGTTGTTCGGTCTCCCCGGCGCGGGCAAGACCGAGTTGGCCGTTCAGATCGCCACGCACCTGCTCGACGCATATGACGGCTGCCTCTTCGTCGACCTGCGCGGCGACCAGGGGCCGCTCGCAACAGACGACGTGATGAACAAGGTGCTGCGTCGCTTGGGCCTGCCCGGTGAGCTGATCCCGCACGACGCCGACGAGCAGACCGCGTTGTACCGGAGCACGGTCCGTGATCACCGGCTGCTGCTGGTGCTCGACAACGCCGGCGGCGTTTCCCAGGTCAGCCCGCTGCTGCCGCCGGGCGGCCGCTCCGACGTCATCGTCACCAGCCGCATCCGGCTGTCCGCGCTCGATGAGGCGGAGCACATCCAGGTCGGCGAGCTCGACCCGACGGCCGCCCGCCGGCTGTTCGCGAGTGTCACCGGCATCGATGCCGCCCTTGACGACCCGGCGCGCAGCAAGCAGGTGGACCGGATCGCCGCGCAGTGCGGGTTCCTCCCGCTGGCGGTCCGGGTCGCGGCGGCTCGGGTGCGGGGCGGATCGGATGACGGCCTGCACCGGCTTGCGGTGCAGCTCGACGAGGCGCCACGGCTCAGCGTGCTCGACGACGGCACCCGCAGCGTCGGCGCGGCGTTCGCATCGGCCGTGGCGGCACTGCCGACCGAGGTCGCTCACGCACTCGCTCATCTGTCGCTGTATCCCGGACGCGAGTTCGATGAGCGGTCGGCGGCGCTGCTCACCGGGGCCAGCACGGCGCCCGGCCACGACGTAGCCCGCCTGCTGGAAGGGCTGATCGATGCGTGCCTGCTCGAACGGCGGTATGCCGGCAGGTTCGCATTCCACGATCTGGTGCGGCTCTTCGCGGCGGAGCTCGCCCGGGCGCTACCACCCGAGGGTGCCAAGGACCGGTTCTTGCAGGGGTACCTGCAGATGGCCCAGCACGCCGACCTCATCGTCACCCCGAGCCGGTTCCGCGCGGCGAAGGTGCAACCGGGGCCGGCCGACTGGTATGCGACGTTCGCGGACACGGTGGCGGCAACGCGGTGGTTCGACGACGAGCAGAGCGCATTCGTCCGCGTCTGCGAACTCGCCGTGGTGGATCATCCCGACATCTGCTGGCGGCTCGCGTATGCGCTGCGGGACTACTACTTCCGGACGAAACGGTCGGCGCCGTGGGTGCGCACCCACGTACTGGCGCTCGACGCGGCCACGCGGTGCGACGACGCGTGGGCGATTGCCGTCACCTGCAACAACCTCGGTCTGGCATACGCCGAGACGGAACAGTTCGAGCTGGCCGCCGCGCAGTACGCGAGAGCGCTAGAGATCTTCGTCAACCTCGACGACGGCTACGGCGCGGCCAACACCATCGGCCACCAGGCCTGGCTGGCGCACTGTCTCGGTCACCAGCCGACGGCGATCCGGCTGGGCCTGGAGGCGCTGCGGTTCTACGAGCGCCACGATGTGAACCGCAACGCGGCCATCACCCTGCGGACCGTGGCGCTCGCCGAGGCCGCAGACCGCGAGTTCGATGCGGCGCTCGGCCATCTGTACCGGGCTCGGGAGATCTTCTCAGCCGCAGACCTGATGCTGGACGAGGTGATGACGCTCAACTGCATCGGCGAGGTCTTCTCACAGATGTCGGAGCTGGCGCGGTCGGCGAAGCACTTCCGTGCCGCGCGCCGGCTGGGCCGGAACGTCGGCAGCACCTTCGAGCAAGCCAGGGCACTCTGCGGGATAGCCGGCGTCGAGGCGGCCGCCGGCAGGGCTCAGCACGCGGCGCTGCTCGTGGACCAGGCCCACACCCTGCACACCGGCTACCGTCCCGTTCCCCGGCAGTCCGCCCGCAAGCGGGCGTCAGGAGTTGTTGATGAGCGCCAAACGGTATGACGTGTTCCTGTCGCTTGCCGGGCCGGACCGGGACGCTGTCCGGCGGTTGTATGCCGCACTGACCAGTGCGGGCCTGACCGTCTTCATCGACGAACTGGAGATCCGGGAGTATCACGGCATCACCGCCGAGATCGAGCGGGCGCTCCACCATTCGAAGGCGCTGGTGGCGTACTACTCGAGGCATTTCACCAGCCGGACCGCGTGCCAGTACGAGCTGACCGCGGCGTTCCTGGCCGGCCAGCGGGAAGGCGACCCGACCAAGCGGGTCCTGGTGCTCAACCCGCACGAAGAAACCGATCATCTGCTCCCGGTGGAACTGGCCGAGGACAAGTTCGACCGGCTTCCCGCACCACACGACGCCACTACGATGGCGAAGGTAGCGACCTTGATCGTGTCCAGGGTCAAGCCCCTGGACGGTTGTATCGGTGGGGTGCCGTTCGCGCAACGTCCCAGGTGGTACGGGCGGCGGGAGGGGTTCATATGAGTTCGTCGGGCGGTATCGCGAGCTGTGGCTGCTACATTCCGCCCTGCATCGGCAGCGGTTCGGCCTGACGCAGTACGCCTCGTCCGGCCCGCTGGCGATGCTGATCGGCATCCCCGGCATCGGGAAGTCGGAGCTGGCGGCCGCATATGCGTGGCATTTCGGCGCGGCGCACCTGGGCGGGGTGTACTGGATCTCCCTGGCCGGCAGTCCGGCCGACCCCGCCGCCGTCTCCGCACGGTTCGTCGACGCGCTCCGGTCGCTGCTCGCCCAGGTCGGGCTCGATGTCGGCCAGGCAGGACCGGACCATGTGCGTGGCATGTTCGCCGAGCTCGTGGTGGCGAAGGCGGAGCCGAGTCTGCTCGTCGTGGACGACTTCCCCGGCGTCGCGCTCGGCGACGAACTGGCGGTGCCGGCCGGCAGCCGCCTGCACACCGTGCTGGTCACCGACAAGGCTGCCTTCGACGGGCCGGCGACCCCGATCGAGATCGGGCCGATGACACTGACGGACTCAGTGGAGGTGCTGCGACGATACCGGTCCGGCAGCGACGCCGAGGTGGAAGCCCTCGCGACGAGGCTCGATGGGCACCCGATGGCGCTCAAACTGGCCGGTCGTCAACTGCGGGACCTGGGCGGGATCCTGTCCTATCCGCAGTTTCAGCAGCGGCTCGACGGCGACGCAACTGCGATGGCTCCGGTACGAGCGTTGCTGCGGGACCGAATCGCCATGCTCGACGGTGCCGGCAAGCGGGCCTTATGGCTGTCACTCGTGTGCTCGCCCGCGGCCGTGCCGACCGTCCTGTTGCAACGGATACTGGGCACCGATGCGGAGGCCGCGGTCACCGCGCTGCGTCTGGGCTTGATCGGTACTCCGGCGGACGACGCCTGGCAGATTCACAGCCTGGCCCGAGACACGGCCGCGGAACTGCTGCCGTCCGCCCCCTCGTCTACGTCGTTGGACACCGTCGCTGCAGAAACCGCCGACGCAGTGCTGGCCCTGCTGGCCGCGTCCGGCCTCAGTCCCTCCACGGAGTCGCGGCTCGTGCAGCACGCCGGTCACCTGTCGGCCCGGCCCGGCCTCGGCTCGGCCGTCGTCGAGGCGCTGCTCCGCCGGGTCACCGAGCATTACGACGACCGGGGTGAGGCGGTCCTCGGCATGCCGTTCCACGTCCGCTTGGCCTCGCTGCTGCCCGCGGACAGCGACGTCCTGGCGGCCGCGTCGCGGTGTCTGCTCCGCAGCGGGGAGTTCACCCAGGCGGAGGAGCACGGCTCCCGTGCAGTGGCGGTCGATCCGACCCCACGAAACCGTCAGCTCCTCGCGGAGGCGCTCGACGCTCAGACCAGATACGCCGAGGCCGACCAGCTCTGGGCCGATCTGAACCCGCACTCGATCGCTCGGTGCCGGGCGCTGCGCCTGCGTGGCAAGCACACCGACGCCCGCCGGGCACTCGAAGCCCTCATCGCCGAATTGCTGGCCGAACCGGACCGATTTCACGACCTCCAGGCCGCGCAGCTGGAGCTGGGCAGAGCAGAGATGGAGACCGACGCGCAGTCGTCGGCACGCAAGCGGGCCCGGGCAGTGATGGCGGCCTACGAGGCCCGAGGCCTGCACACCCACTTGCACGCCGTCGAGGCAGCCAGGCTCTTCGCCGACACCCGACTGAGCCTGGCCTTCTGGGATCTCCGCACCGATCCACAGGTCTGGCGGGACGCTGCCGAGGACCTTCGCACGTTGCGCGACACCTACAACCGCACGCACGGGCCCCGCAACCATCTCACCCTCAGCGTCGCCGTCGCCCACGCCGAGGCGCTGATCGCCCTCGGCAAACCCGGCGAGGCGCGACGGGCCGTCGAGGCCGTCGAGGCGGACCTGACCGACCGGCTACCCCTCCTCGATCCGGTTCTGCTGCGGTCCCAGGTGGTGCTGGGCTATGCGGCCGCGCAGTGCGGCCACAGCGAGGACGCCACCGGCCACTTCCGCCGGGCGTACGAGGGCCAGCGCGACGTGCTCGGCCCGGAACACCCGCACACGCTCCGTTCCCAGCTCAACCTCGCGATCAACCTGAAGCTGACCGGGCACTCCGCGGAGGCGAACCGGATCTTCCACCAGGTGCGTCGCGCCGCACCCAGCGCCGTCGGGCGCAGCACCGACCTGTTCGGCCAAGCCTTCGTGGCCTCCGTGCTCGGCCCGCTACCGACCTCCCTCTGGCGGCTGCTCGGCAACAAGCCCAAACCTGCCGCAGACTGCTGACCGACGATTTCCGCGTTTCCTCTTCGGCCGTGCGACATGCAACGGCTTCCCGCAGGCGAGCTGAGAGCAGAGTCTCGAAGAAGCGGAACCGATCGCCGAAAATCGATCAGCACGAATGCCGAGCGTTCGGTTGCCGTACCGCATCCACCGATCTGCAGGGAGTAGATCCATGTCCAACAGGACCACAACCCGCCGACGCCTGGCCCGGCTCGCCGCCGTCACGGGGGCCGCGGGAGTCGCCGTCGCGCTGATGGGCGCGCCGGCGTTCGCGGCCGGACCGTACATCAGCTCGAACTCCGGCGGCGCCAACATCCGCAGCTGCCCGAACACCGGATGCGGCACCTACGGCTTCTGGGGCAACGGCACCGGCGTGACGATGGTGTGCTACACCGACGCGCAGTGGGTGTACCCGCCCAACTCCAACTACGCCTCGAACCGCTGGTTCTACGTCAATAGCCCGACCGGCGGCTACATCCACTCCTCGCTCGTCGCCAGTCAGGTCTCCACCCCGCACTGCTGACGATGTTCGACGCGGGCCCGGTGAGCCATCATGGCCGCCGGGCCCCAGCATGTTCAGTCTGCTGGCACTTGTCGAACTGGCCGGCGTTGCCCGCCGCGATGTGCGTGCGGCGTCCTCGGCGCACGGCAGAGGGCTGCCGACGGAGCAGCATATGGCGCGGCTGACCGCGACACGCGTCAACCTCCCCCTCGGCGACCAGCCGTGGTGTGACCATCACGAGGTGGCAGGAAACGTACGGCATCGGTCAGTGGCGCACATGGGATGGGCTCGAATCGATCAGAACTGCGCCAGCCGCATCACGCCGCCGCTGCGCGTGACGATGCGGGACGACCTGCGCTGCCCGTCGGACCCGTCCGCCGGTGCTGCCATGACTGCGGTGCCGAGCGCGGCGGCCGTCAGGCCTGCCACGACGGTCTGCGGGGTGTGCCGATGCATGCGGGGCTCCTCCGGTGCGATCGTCCCGGGCCACCGCCTGTGGACGGTGACCGGCGACGGGTGCGACCACCGTCGCGGTCGCGCCACCGTGGCACCCGACTGACGCTGTCCTGCCGCCCCTGCCGGGTGCGTCCGGCCGTCTGCCGGCGCGTCGTCAAGCGGGACCCGTACCCCGGACCAGGCCGAGCCATTCACGATGTTGCGGATTCGCACCCGTTCGTGTCGGACCGGACCCCCGCACCGGCCGCCGCCGCCGTCAGCCGGCCGTCACCGGCGTCCGGCCGGTGCCCGGTGCGCTCAGCAGCGTCGCGTAGCCGGCCAGGAACAGGACGGCGGCGTTCAGGCAGTGCCACAGGAAGTGGGTGCCGGTCGGGATCGCGCCGCACAGCGGGCCGTCGACGGTGCGGAGCGTCAGCGAGACCGCGAACACGCCGGCGGCCGCGAGCAGGACCCGGCCGGCGGCGCCGCGGGCCGCGACGCCGAAGCCGACGAGCGCGAGCAGCGCCGGCGGGTACCCGCCGAGCGTCGTGCCGGCGCCGGCGGACAGCGCCCAGGTGACGGCGGCGGCGAAGAGCACGAACGCGGGTGCGGCGAGCCAGGCGAGGGCCCAGCGCACACCCCACCGCCGGTGGACCAGGACGGTCACCGTGACCAGGATGAACACCAGGATCGACAGGCTGTCCAGCGCCGCCGTCGGGGCCGTCGCCGCCATGTGGAAGATCCAGCTGCACACGCCCACCAGCGCGATCAGTCCCGGCAGCACCCTGACGCCGCGCGGCGCCGCGCCGGCCCGCCGCAGCGCCAGGAACAGCAGCAGCGCGGCGACCAGGAACGCGGCGTTGCTGACGGCGTTGAGTGGCTCGTTCCACAGGCCCGGCGCCGTCCGCTCGCAGTACGAGTCGACGTACACGCCACCGAGTCTGTCCGGCCCGTGTCACCACGAGGTGCCCGGCGGACGAACCTTGGGTGCCGGGAGGGGGCGTGTACGACGGTGGGAGTAGGCGGGATTACCGCGCTGGGTCGACGACCGGTGGCGCGGCGTGCGGCAGGGTGGGGGGATGAGGTTCACGCCGTGGTGGCGGAAGGCCGTGCAGACGCTGCGTGTCGTCACGGCGGTGGGGTGGCTGGGCAGTGACGTGGTGTTGCTGGCGCTCGGGGTCGCGGGGCTGAGCGGGGTCGTGGACAAGGACGTGGCGTATCCGGCGATGGGCTTCGTCGGGGGCGCCATGTTCGCGCCGCTGTCGGCGGTGCTGATCGTGTCGGCGGTGCTGGCGGCGGGCAAGCCGTGGGAGAGGCGAACCGGCCGTGGGGGAAAGAGCGAATCGGGGCCGGTGGGAGTGGCGGGGGCCTAGGGTCGGGTCGACGGCGTCCATCGCGACCAAGGGAGTTTGTGATGACCTCTCGGCTCAATCCGTACCTGAGTTTTCGTGGCAACGCCCGCCAGGCGATGGAGTTCTACCAGAGCGTCTTCGGCGGGACGCTGCGGCTCAACACGTTCGGCGAGTTCAACCCCGAGGCCGGGCCGATCGCGGACCAGGTCATGCACGGGCAGCTGGAGACCGCGAGCGGCTACACGATCATGGGGTCCGACACGCCGCCGGAGATGGCGCACAACCCGGGTGACCACATCACGGTCAGCCTCAGTGGTGACGATGCCGCGGAGCTTCGGGGGTACTGGGAGAAGCTGTCCGCGAGCGGGAAGGTGAGCGTCCCGCTGGAGAAGCAGATGTGGGGCGACGAGTTCGGCGCCTGCGTCGACCAGTTCGGCATCCCGTGGATGGTCAACATCGGCACGCCGGCGTAGGGCCGCGGACAAACCGAGCGGCGGGATCCGGGTGCCGGATTCCGCCGCTTTTGCATGCCCGTGTACCGCAAACACCGCGTCAGTTTGCTGCAAAGAACCGACAAGGCGACGACAGATCTGGCTGCAACGTTGCGTAAATATTTCGCAGGACCTTGTGGAGTGCGGGATGAGGGTCCTAATGTCACCTCACCCTCATCCTCATGGCGCCGCCCCGCCGTAGAGCGTCTCGGGCGTCCGCCCTCCTCCCGAGAGAATCGAGTCGTCGATGTCACGCAGCATTGGACCCTTACCGCGCTGGGCCGCGGCGGCGACAGCCGCGGCGGTCGGCGTCGGTGTCGTGGTCACCGGTGCCGGCCCGGCCGTCGCCGGAAACCCTGGAGCCGCACCGGCGGTGACCCGCGCCGCCATCGACCCGGCGTTGAGCGCGGGCCGCGGCGCCAGCGTCGCGTTCGTCGAGCAGGAGGCCGAGAAGGCCAAGACGAACGGCACCGTCATCGGGCCGGACCGCACGGCCTACACGCTGCCCGCCGAGGCGTCGGGCCGCAGCGCGGTGAAGCTGCTCCCCGGCCAGTACGTCGAGTTCACGCTGCCGAAGAGCGCCAACGCGATCAACGTGCGCTACAGCATCCCCGACGCGCCCAACGGCGGCGGCATCACCTCGCCGCTGGACGTGACGGTCAACGGCGGCAAGAAGACCACGATGACGCTCACGTCGCAGTACTCGTGGCTGTACAACCAGTACCCGTTCTCGAACGACCCGAACGCGGGCCTGCTGCACCCCGACTGGTGGATCACCGAGTGCGCCTGCGTGCCGGCCGCCACCACGCCCGCGCCGACGATCACCACCCCGTTCCGGCCGAACCACTTCTACGACGAGCAGCGGCTGCTGCTGGGCAAGACGTACAAGGCCGGCGACACGGTGCGGCTGACCGCGCCGAAGAACAGCGCCGCGTGGACGGTCATCGACCTGCTCGACTCCGAGCTCGTCGGTGCCCCGAAGATCAGCATCATCGCGGCGAACGTGCTGCTGTTCGGCGCGGATCCGTCGGGCCGGCGTGACTCGGCCGACGCGATCGACAAGGCCATCGCGTTCGCCAAGAAGACGCACCTGAAGGTCTACATCCCGCCGGGCACGTACCAGGTGAACCGCCACATCCTCGTCGACGACGTCACGATCGAGGGCGCCGGCAACTGGTACACCATCATCAAGGGCAAAGAGGTCGCCCTGAGCACGCCGGCGCCGGACAACTCGATCCACACGGGTGTCGGGTTCTACGGCAAGTACGCCCAGGACGGCGGCAGCAAGAACGTCCACCTGTCCGGCTTCTCGATCATCGGTGACGTGCGCGAGCGCATCGACACCGACCAGGTCAACGGCGTCGGCGGCGCGATGAGCGACTCGACGATCGACGGCCTGTACATCCAGCACACCAAGGTCGGCCTGTGGTTCGACGGCCCGATGTCCAACACGAAGATCACCAACAACGTGATCGTCGACCAGATCGCGGACGGCCTCAACTTCCACACCGGCGTCACCAACTCCAGCGTGTCCAACAACTTCGTCCGCAACTCCGGCGACGACGGCCTGGCCATGTGGTCGGAGAAGACGGCGAACGCGGGCAACACGTTCGACCACAACACGGTGCAGACCCCGGTCCTCGCCAACGGCATCGCGATCTACGGCGGCAAGGACACCACGGTGTCCAACAACCTCGTCGCGGACCCGATCCGTGAGGGCAGCGCGATCCACATCGGCTCCCGCTTCGGCGCGGAGGCGTTCACCGGCTACGTGAAGGTCACCGACAACACGACGGTCCGTGCCGGCACGTACGAGCTGAACTGGAACATCGGCCTCGGCGCCATCTGGTTCATGGCGCTCGACAAGAGCATCGACGCCGACATCCAGGTCACCGGGGACCACTTCCTCGACAACACCTACAACGCGATCATGATGGTCTCGGACTGGCCGGTGAAGGACCTCTACTCCATCAACGGCGTGAAGTTCAAGGACATCCGGGTCGACGGCACGGGCACCTCGGTGCTCAGCGCCCGGGTCGCCGGCTCCGCCTCGTTCGAGAACGTGGACGCCCGCAACGTCGGCGCCGTCGGCATCAACAACTGCGGCACGTTCCACTTCACCCCGGCCGGCTCCGAGTTCTCGGTCGTCGACAAGGGCGGCAACGACGGCGGCGGCACCACGGGCCCGTGGCTCGCGTCGTGGGAGCTGCCGAACACCATCACCTGCGACGACCGCCCGCCGGTCGTCGTGCCCCCGGCGCCTCAGCCGTGGTAACAGCACACCGGTAACTCGGTAAGGCCGGGAAGGGCGGGCGCTTCGGGGGCGCCCGCCCTTCTCTGTTTCCGTTTCGCGGCGTCGGTACGGGCGGAGCCGGGCGCTCGGGGTCAGCCCTGCATCACCGGTGGCTGCCGCAGGACGGGAGGGGGCGGCAGGAACAGCAGGCGGTCGTTGTAGGCGTCGGTGTCGTCGGGGCTCACGCCGCAGCGCAGCGCCAGGTCCAGCATCGACACGAACGGGCCGCGGGCGGCGCGGTCCGCGATGACCCGGTGCGCCACGGCCGGGCGCATGCCCCTGATGTCGAGCAGCACGTGGTCGGGCACGGCGTTGACGTCGATGAGGCCGCCGTCGTTGTGCCGGCGGGGCAGGTCGGGCCGGCCGATCGCGAGCGCGAACCGGGCCACCGGGCTGGTGACCAGCAGCTGCCGGGCCCGCTCGCGCCGCTCGAGCGGGCCGCTGCGGCGGCGCCGCCACAGGTGCCGCAGGTGCTCGTTGATCAGCAGGACGTGGACGGGCGCGCCGAGCGAGACGCTGAAGAGCGACAGCATCGCGACCGCCTCCGCCAGCGGTGGCTGCGACAGGTCGTCCTCGAGGTAGATGATCTCGACGGTCCAGTACGTCACCGCCACGGCGAGGTACCCGAGAGCGACGGCGAGCAGCGGACGGCTGCGCCGGCGGGCACCGTGGTACAGAAACGGCACCCAGGCGAACGTGGACAGCGTGCAGGCGCTGAGGACGATGCCGACCAGCGTCTCGATCCAGGTGATCCACGGCTGCCGGTTGAACTCGTGGCCGAAGTACGGGTCGACCCCGACGGCGAAAGGTGGCCAGCGCCGCATCCCCACCGGCGCCGCCACCAGCATCGGCATCGGGAACAGCACCGGCGGAGGGGGCGGGGGCCCGGGAGCGGCCAGGAACGGTGCGGGGCTGACGGAGGACTCCACCGGCGCCGGGCTGACCGGCTCCCACGACGCCGCGGAGATCGGCGCGGCGGAGGACGACGACGGTGCGGTGTGCGTCGGCGGTACCGGCGACGACGGCAGCGCCAGGGTGGGGTCGGAGCGCAGGATGCGCCGCTGGAGGTCCTGCAGCGGCTCGCCGGGCTCGATGCCGTGCTGGTCGTCCAGCCGTGACCGCAGCTCCCGGAAGGTCTGCAGCGCGTCCGTGGGGCGGCCGCTGCGGTACAGCGACAGCATGAGCAGCTGGCGGAGCCGCTCGTGCAGGGGGAACTCCTCGACGAGGGCGGTCAGGTCGGCGACGAGCTCCCGGTGCTCGCCGCGGCGCAGCCGGATCTCCGCGAGCGCCTCGGACGCCGACACGCGCCGCTCGCCGAGCCGCACCCGCACCGCCTCGAACGCCGGCCCGCCGAGCCCCGCGAACGGCTCGCCCTTCCACAGCCGCAGCCCGGCCCGGAAGCCGTCGGCGGCGTCGTCGTCGCGGCCGGCGGCGTGCGCGGCGGTGGCCGCGTCGACGTGCGCCTCGAACTCGGTCACGTCGACGGCGGCCGGCTCGATCGCCAGCCGGTAGCCGCCCTCGTCGAGGGTCAGCAGGCGCGACGGGGTCCGCGGCGACCGGTCCGGCTCCAGCAGGCGGCGCAGCGCGGCGACGTACTTCTGCAGGACGTTGGTCGCGTTCTCCGGAAGCGCGTTGTCAGGGAGGTCGTGCGGCCAGACGGCGTCGATGATCTGAGCGGGCGGCACGGGGCGGCCGGGCTGCAGGAGCAGGACGCCGAGGACGGCGCGCTGCTTGGCGGGGCCGAGGTTGACCGGTCGCTCGCCGGCCCAGGCCCGCAGCGGGCCGAGGATCTCGAAGCGGAATCCGCCGTCCATCCAATCCCTCGTGCTGTGGTCCGGCAGAAAGCTGCTGGTCAGTGCCGCAGACGGTCGGACGGCAGCATACCGGCAGCGGCACGGCAGTGGGAACCGGCAGCATTTCGGCGGTCGGGACGGGCCGGCGACTCAGACGGGGGGTCGCCGTCCCGCTCGGACCTACTGGGCGGACGCCCGGGTCAGCCGGTCGCGGATCGCCAGCCAGTCGTCGCCGTGGGGCGGGTGCTGGGCCAGGATCGTCGCCACGCCGGCGTCGTCGAGGCGGTGCAGGGCGGCGTACAGGTCGGCGCCGTACTCGAGCGGGTCCGCGGACAGCAGCTCGACGTGCGCCCCCTCGGCGGCCGCCGGCAGGTGCGTGAGGATGCCGACGGTCCCCGGGTCGGACCCTTCCGCCAGCGCGGCTGGGTCGTCGACGAGCTGGAGCCGGGCCCGCGGCGCGTAGTGCCGGTGCGCGAGGCCGGGCGACCGTACCTCCGGAGCGGCCTCTGCGGAGCCGGGCAACTGCAGCGCGCCGACCACGTCGCGGATCGCCCGCAGGCTCAGCGCGCCCGGACGCAGCAGCCGCGGCGGCGACACGGTCACGTCGACGACCGTGGACTCGATGCCGAGCCGGCACGCGCCGCCGTCCAGGACCAGCGGCACGTCCGGCAGGCTGCGGATCACGTGCTCCGCGGTCGTCGGCGAGATGCTCTCGGACCGGTTCGCGCTCGGCGCCGCCAGGGGCAGCCCGCACTCGCGCAGCAGGGCCAGCGCGACCGGGTGGGCCGGGACCCGGATCGCGATGGTGGGCGGCCCGCCGTTCGCCGGCAGGTGGTGGGCGCGCTCCACGACGAGGCTGAGCGGCCCGGGCCAGAACCGCTCGGCGAGCAGGCGCGCCGCCGGAGGCCACTCGTGCGCGAGCGCCTCGGCCTCCGCGGTCGTCGCGACGTGCACGATGAGCGGGTTCCACGAGGGGCGGTGCTTCAACCGGTACACCTCGGCGACGGCCCGGGCGGAGAACGCGTGCGCGCCGAGCCCGTAGACCGTCTCGGTCGGGAACGCGCAGACGGACTCCTGCCGCAGCAGCTCGGCGGCGCGGCGCAGCCCGGCCGCGTCGGCGGCGACCACCCGGTTCATGCCCGCAACACTAGAGGGTCGCGCAGCCGCACCCCGTTGAGCATCGCCGCCGGCCCGCCCCCGAACGAGGTGAGCTCGCGCCGCACGAAGCCGGGCAGCCGGGGCAGCACGCGCAGCGCCCGGGCCATCGTCCAGACCTGCGGCTCGCTGCGCGGGATCAGGGTGCCGAGGACCGAGGGGCCGATCGTGCGGCTGGCCGCGACCGCGTCGGCCATGGCCCGCTCGTATGCCGCGAACCCCGGCACATCGCCCGCGAGGGTGATCCGCCCCTGGGACCAGGATGGCAGCCGGATCTGGCTGACCGAGTCGAGGTAGAAGTCGTCGGCGGCGTCCAGGGGCTCCAGCAGGCGCGGCACCTCCCAGCCGAGGCCGACGCAGACGTCGCGCAGCAGCCGCCGCTGCGCGGCCGGGTCGCGGGGCGCGGGCTCGGCGGCGCGGCCCTGCCCCGACCCTCGCCCAGCGGACCCGGGCGATCGTCGCGGTCGGCGGCCTCAGCGACTGCACGGCCATGCTCACCGACGTCCCCGAGCCCGACCTCAAGACGGCCGTCCTCGACGCTGTCTGCGCCACCCTCGGCGAGCCGCCCCCGGTCGCCTGCCGTGCCGGGACGAACGTCGACACGGTGGCCTGGGGTGGCCTGGTCGTCTCAGGTCGGCTGCCGCGCGGCTCTGGGGCGGCCCTCCGTGTGGTCTCCAGGGAGGCGTCCGCGGTCCCGGGGCTGGGCGCTCGCGTGGCCTCGGGTCAGGCGCTCGCGTGGCCCGCAAGCTGGGCGGGTGCTGAGCCCCGGGTCGGCTGCCCGTGCGGCCTCAGGCCAGGCATCCGTCCAGCTGTGAGGTCAGCTGCCGTGCGGCTCTGGGGTGCCCGTCCGCATGGCCTCGGGTCAGGTGTCCTCGCGACCAGCAAGGTCAGGCGTCCACGTTGCGTCTCTGGTCAGGCTGCCGTGTTGCCTGCGGGTCGGGTGTCCGCGTTGCGCCCCTGGCTGGGTGTCCGCGTTGCGTCTCTGGTCAGGTTGCCGTGTTGCCTGCGGGTCGGGTGTCCGCGTTGCGCCCCTGGCTGGGTGTCCGCGTTGCGTCTCTGGTCAGGTTGCCGTGTTGCCTGCGGGTCGGGTGTCCGCGTTGCGCCCCTGGCTGGGTGTCCGCGTTGCGTCTCTGGTCAGGCTGCCGTGTTGCCTGCGGGTCGGGTGTCGGCGTTGCGCCCCTGGCTGGGTGTCCGCGCTGTGCTTCGGGTCAGGCGGGCGCGTGGTCGCCGGGGCGGGTGTCCGCGCTGTGGCCCGAGTCGGCGAGGCGGGTCAGCCACTCGTCGAGCAGGGCGCGCTCGGCGCCGGTCAGGGCCGTGACCCCTGGCAGCGCCGCCCGTAGCGCCCCCGCGGCGCCCGCCAGGCTGGCATCGCCGTCGCCGTCGCCCGCCCGTGAGGCCGTGACGGCCGCGATGATCGACTCGCGGGCGAGGACCGACAGTGCGGGGTCGCGGGCCTGCGGTGGCAGCGCGATCAGCGTCAGCGTCATGCCGCATCCCGCCGCGTGGATCAGGTGCGCGGCCCGCTCCTCGCTCACCCGCAGCCGGCCGGCCGCCGCGATCCGCTTCACCTGCCCCGCCAGCACCTCGGCCGCCGCGCGCGCCGCGGGCGACTCGACGCCGGGCCGTGGCTCGCCGTAGATCAGCGTATAGACGGCGGGGTGCTCCAGTCCGAACGCGACGTGCAGATCCCACCCCCTCCGCAGATCCTCCACAGGATCCCCCGTCTCCGGCAGCCCCATCTTCCCACCCAGGTACGACACAAAACCGTGGCTCGCGACGGCGTCCAGCAGGCCCTGCTTGTCGCCGAAGAGCCGGTAGATGGTCGGGGCCTGCACGCCGGCGGCGGCGCTGACCGCGCGCGTCGAGATCGCCTCGCGGCCACCCTCGTTCAGCAGGGTCGCGGCGGCTTCGACGATCTTTTCGCGGGTAGTGGTCACGGTAACAACGCTAACACTTGCATGTTATCGAGTGAATGCTAACGTGAAGTTGTTAGCAGTGATAACAGGGAGGTCGTCATGGACAGGGTTGCCGTCGTCACCGGAGGGTCGCGCGGGATCGGGCGGGCCGTCGCGCTGCGGCTGGCGCAGGACGGGCAGGCCGTCGTCGTCGCCTACGGGCACGCGCCCGCCGCCGCGGACAGCGTCGTCACCGAGATCACCGACAAGGGTGGGCGGGCGCTGGCGGTGCAGGCGGACGTCGCGGACGAGAGCGCCGTCGCCGCACTGTTCGACACCGCGGAACGGCAGCTCGGCGGCGTCGACGTGGTCGTCAACGCGGCCGGGATCATGGTCCTGGCGCCGCTGGCCGAGCTCGACCTCGACGACCTGGACCGCGTGCACCGCACCAACATCCGCGGCACGTTCGTCGTCGGCCGGGAGGCCGCCCGCCGGGTGCGCCGCGGCGGCGCGATCATCAACTTCTCGACGTCGATCACGCGGCTGTCGCTGCCGACCTACGCCGCGTACGCCGCGAGCAAGGCCGCCGTCGAGGCGATCAGCCCCATCCTCGCCAAGGAGCTGCGCGGCCGCGACGTCACCGTCAACGCCGTCGCGCCCGGGCCGACCGCCACCGACCTGTTCCTCGACGGCAAGGACGACGCCACGGTCGAGCGCATGGCGAAGATGAACCCGATGGAGCGCCTCGGCACCCCCGAGGACATCGCCGAAGTCGTGTCTTCCCTGGCAGGGCCCGCCCGCTGGGTCAACGGCCAGACGATCTACGTCAACGGCGGGGCCGCCTGACCGTGCGACGGCACCCGTAAACCCGCAGTGTCGTCGGACTCTTGTCTCATCGCCGGCAGACGACACCTGCGACGGGGATGTACCGTGTCGGGCACGAGGACGAATTCAAGTTGTCACGACGCCCGGGCGCGGCACTGCCACCGCCTCCCGGAGCGCGGGAAACGGGGAGCCGACATGGGACGTGGACGGGCCAAGGCCAAGCAGACGCGGATCGCCCGGGAGCTGAAGTACTTCACCCCGCCGACCGACCTCACCGCCCTCCAGCACGAGCTCGCCGGTGCACCCACCCCGGAGCACGACGACGCCGACCAGGGCGACTACTACTACACCCCGGACCGCGACGACCGCACGTCGCGCTAGCGGCCACGCAAAGCGCAGCGCAGCGCAGAAGCTAGCCCACCGCGGCGGCCACGATCCGCCGGAAAGGGTCGGGGGCCGACAGCATCGGGAAGTGGTCCGCCCGGGGGATGACCGTGAGGGTCGCCCCGGGCGTCTGCGACGCGATCCGCTCGGCCCACAGCTGGGTGGCGGCGAAGTCGTGGCCGCCCACGACGACGCTGACCGGCGTGGTGATCTCGTGGAGGCGGTGCTTCACCGGCGGGTCCAGCTCGGTGCCGAGCGACTCCGGCAGCCGGATCCAGTAGGCGTTCGCGACCTGCAGCCCGACCATCAGGCGCCGGTCGGGCTCGTCGAGGGCGGCGCCCCACGCGCCGATGTCGCGGGCGGCGTAGGCATGGATGTCGGCCTCACCGATGATGCCGGCGAAGTGCTCCCGCATGACCGCGTACGCCGCGGACTCCGCGGGGCTCGGGTCGGGGAAGTCGCCGAACGCGCCGCCGGCCGCCACCACGTGCCGCACCCGTTGCGGGTACCGGTGGGCGAAGGCGAGCGCGCGACGCGCCCCGTCGGACACGCCGACCAGCACCGCGGCATCCACGGCGAACGCGTCGAGCACGGCGGCGAGGTCGTCCAGCTCGCTGTAGGGCCTCGTGGCGTGCGACGACAGGCCCATGTCGCGGTGGTCGAAGGTGATGACCCGGGCGAACCCGGCCAGCCACGGGACCGTCGAGTCCCACATCCGCAGATCCGCGGCGCCGGCGTTGAGCAGGACCACGTCCGGGCCTTCGCCGCGGATCTGCGCGTGGAGATAACCGTCTTCGACGTCGATGAACACCCGGGAAGCCTAGACGTCGATGGACGCCCGGGAAGCTCAGAAGACCCGCAGCTCGTAGATCCGGGTGGCGACCTCGGTCGTCTGGGTGGGCGTCACGACGTTGAGCCGCACGTACCGGCCGGAGACGCCGCTGACGGGGTGGCTGGTGTTCGCCGCGGTGTTGGCGGTGACGTTCACGACCTGCGTCCAGGTGGTGCCGTCGTTGGACACGGAGATCGTGAACGCCTTCGTGTTCATGCTCGCGGCCTCGCCGCCGGCCTGCGCGTGCGCCAGCTCGAAGCGGCTCAGCGAACGCGTCGAGCCCAGGTCGACCTGCAGCCACGCGCCGGCGCCCGACGAGCAGAACTTGTCGGAGTTGCCGCCGCTGACGCTGCCGTTGACGGCCTTCTCCGGCCCCTCCGACGCCGCGCACGGCGTGCTGCCGGTCGCGGGCCGGCCCTGCGCGACGTTGACCCCGGCGCCGACCGGCGCCCCGACCACCACGTTGTCGAACGCCGCGGCCGCATTGTACACCCGCACCCCGTCGCTGCCGGACGCGAACGTGCCGTCCGTGACGCTGATCCGCGGGTTGGTCATGTCGTCCACGTACACCTTGATCGACGATCCGATCGCGGTGACCCGCAGGTGGTAGCTGGTGCCGGCGGTGACGGTCAGGTTCTCGGTGCCCAGCTGGGTCCAGTTGTTGGCGGCGCGGCCGAGCACGACCCGCCCGGCGGGGCTGATGCCGGCGTAGTAGCCGTTGTAACTGTCGGCGCCGGTGGCCGCGTTGCTGACCCGGAACGTCAGGCCCGCGTCGCCGCCGCCGGACGTGACGGTCACGTCGGCGTCGTAGGAGAGGTCGCCGAAGTTGGTGTCCAGCTGCGCCTTGCCGCCGAGCGAGCTGCCGGCCTGATACCTGCCGCCGGAGACCGAGAACGCGCCGCCGTACGTCTTCCAGCCCAGCGCGTTGCCGTCGGCGAAGTTGTCCTTCACCCGCATGGTGACCCGCTGGATGGTGCCGTCGGCGTTGAACGTCATCCGGTCGTAGGCGAGCTGCCGGTGGTTGCCGTCGGTCTCGCTCAGCGGCCGGCGGTGGTAGAGGATGTACCAGGTGTCGGTGCCGGGCACGTTGATCACCGAGTTGTGCCCGGACCCGCGGGCGACGGCGGCGTCCTGGGTGAGGACCCTGTCCAGCTTGGTGAACGGGCCGGTCGGCGAGTTCGCGATCGCGTAGGACACCGAGTAGTCCGGGCCGGTCCAGCCGCCCTCGGACCACATCAGGTAGTACTTGCCGTTGCGCTTGAACATCTGCGGGCCCTCGGTGTACCCCGACGGCGTGATCTCCTTGAACGTGCTGCCGTCGCTGAACGTGCCGAGACTGGTCATGTCGGCGTTGAGCCTGGCGACGTTCGCGTGGCCCCAGCCGCCGTAGTAGATGTACGCCTGGCCGTCGTCGTCGATGAACACGTCCTGGTCGATCGGCTGCGCCCCGTTGGAGAACTGCCCGATCAGCGGCCGGCCGATCGCGTCCCGGTAGGGCCCGGCCGGGTTGTCGGCCACGGCGACGCCGATCCCGCCGAGCTGCGAGTTGTTCTGGATGTCGTTGGCGCCGAAGTACAGGTAGTACTTCCCGTTGCGCTGGATCGGCGCGGGCGCCCACATCGCCCTGGTGGCCCACGACACGTTGGCCTTGGTGAGCACGTTGGGGTGCCTGGTCCAGTTGACCAGGTCGGTGGAGGAGAACGCGTCGAGGTAGGTCTGCTCGTCGTACGACTTGGACGTCGTCGGGTACACCCAGAACGTGTTGTTGTAGACCGCGACGTCAGGGTCGGCGTACCACCCGTCGACGATCGGGTTGCCCGCCTCGGCGGTCGTGTAGTCGGGGATCGCGGCGGCGGCCGCGACGGGCGCGAGCGCGCTGCCGAGCAGGGCGGCGGCGGTCAGGACGGCGGTCAGGGTGGCAGAGCGTCTGGCTGCGGTGAACATCGGTGGCGGCTCCGACGGTGACGCGCTGGCGGGCGCGGGCGGCGTGGCGGTTCCCACATGTTCGGTAAATATTGAACAGAACCACCTACCGCGTCAAGGCTGTCCCAGCGCCTGAATCAACAAACCTCAACGTGTGCTGACAAAAATTCTCAGAATGAGGGGCTGTAGGGTGGCGCCATGGTCGATGCTGTGCCGCTGCCGGCGCCGGTCCCGCTGCCCGGCGGCGCGACGCTGCGCCCGCTCGAGCTGACGGACGCCGCGGCCTTGCTGGACGTACAGGAGCGAAACCGCGAGCATCTCCGGCGCGCGACGCCGATGCAGCCCGACTCCTTCTGGACGCTCGACGGTCAGCGCGACCGGCTCGAGACGCAGGTCGGGCGCAACCTGGCCGGCGAGGCCCTCGGCTGCGCGATCGTCCGCGACGGCCGGATCCTCGGCTGTGTGACGCTCAGCGGCATCGTGCGCGGCCCGTTCCGCAGCACCAGCCTCGGCTACTGGATCGACGCGGCCGAACAGGGCAAGGGGCTCACCTCGGCGGCGGTCGCCGCGGCCTGCCGCCTCGCCGACGAGCACCTCGGCCTGCACCGCATCGAGGCCAGCACCAACGTGGACAACCTCGCGTCGCAGCGGGTCCTGGCCAGGAACGGCTTCGAGCGGATCGGCGCGGCCCGCGACTACCTGTTCCTCGACGGCGCCTGGCGGGACGCACTGCTGTTCCAGCGCATCCTCAACGACCGGCAGCCGGCCGCCGGCTCCGCCTGAGAACGACCGGCAGCCGGCTGCCGGCTCCGCGTGAGAAACGGTCGCCGGCCGGCGACCGTCAGCCAGTACGGTCGGCGGCGTGGACATCGAACTGCGTAGCGCCGCCGCCGAGGACGTTCCGGCGGTGCTGGCCTTCTGGAAGATCGCGGCGGAGGGCACGAACCGCGGCGGTGACGACACCGCGGCCGTCGAGGCGCTGCTCTCGCGGGACCCGTCGGCGCTGCTGCTGGCGGTGGCGGACGGCGAGATCGTCGGGTCGCTCATCGCGGGATTCGACGGGTGGCGGTGTCACCTGTACCGCTTCGCGGTGCACCCCGAACGGCGCCGGCAGGGGATCGGGGCGCGCCTGCTCGCCGCGGCGGAGGATCGCTTCCGCGGGTTCGGCGCCTGGCGGGCCGACGCGATGGTCCTGGAGGACAACACGCTCGCGCACCAGGTGTGGGCGGCGGCCGGCTACGCGCCGCAGGAGGAGTGGCGACGCTGGGTGAAGAGCCTCTGACCGCCGATTGGCTCTCGACCCGCACCGCCCGGGCCTGACACCGTGAGGAACATGATCACGGTGGGGGCGGCGGCAGGGGTCGCGCTGGTGGCGTTGGGGATGGTGCTCACGCCGGGGCCCAACATGATGTACCTCGTCTCCCGCAGCATCTCCCAGGGCCGCAGGGCCGGCATGATCTCGCTCGCCGGGGTCGCCGCCGGGTTCCTCGTCTACCTGACGCTCGCCTCAGCCGGGCTGTCGGTGGTGTTCTCGACGGTCCCCGCGCTGTACACGACGGTGAAGCTGGCCGGGGCGGCCTACCTCGCCTACCTCGCGTGGCAGGCGGTCCGGCCCGGCGGCACGTCGGTGTTCACGCAGGTCGAGCTGCCGCCGGACTCGACGCGCAAGCTGCTCACGATGGGGCTGATGACCAACCTGCTCAACCCCAAGGCCGCGATCATGTACGCGTCGCTGATCCCGCAGTTCGTCGACCCGCGCGCCGGGCACCTGATGGCGCAGGGGTTCATGCTCGGCGGGGTGCAGATCGCGGTGAGCATGGTGGTCAACGCGGGCATCGTCCTGGCCGCCGGCGGCATCGCGGTCTTCCTGGCCAAGCGCCCCGTGTGGCTGCGGCTGCAGCGGTACGTGACGGGCACGCTGCTCGGCTTGATCGCGGTCAAGCTCGCCACCGACAAGGCCCGGCCGCTACCCGTTTGACAGCGTGGCGGCCTTCGACAGCAGGTAGCGCCGCTCGGGGAGGCTCGTCGTGCGGCGGGCCGCCAGCTCGTACGACGAGCGCGCCGCCACCGCGTTGCCGGACATCTCCAGCAGGTGCGCGCGGACCGCGGCGAGCCGGTGATGCCTCGCGAGGCGCTCGTCGGCGTCGAGCGACTCCAGCAGGCGCAGCCCCGCACCCGGCCCCTGCACCATCGCCACCGCCACGGCCCGGTTGAGCGTCACCATCGGGTTCGGCGCGACCCGCTCCAGCAGCTGGTACAGGGCGAGGATCTGCGGCCAGTCGGTGTCCGCCGCCGACCCGGCCTCGTCGTGGATCGCGGCGATCGCGGCCTGCAGCTGGTACGGGCCGGGTGGCCCCTTCGGCAGCGTCCGCGTGATCAGCTCGACGCCTTCGGCCACCGCGGGCCGGTGCCACAGCGCGCGGTCCTGCTCGGCGAGCGGCACCAGCGTGCCGTCCGGCAGGGCGCGCGCCGGCCGGCGGGCGTCGGTGAGCAGCATCAGCGCGAGCAGCCCGGCCACCTCGCCGTCGTCTGGCAGGAGCCGGTGCACCTCCCGCGTCAGGCGGATCGCCTCGGTGGTCAGCTCGGGCCGGTGCAGGTCGTCGCCGGAGCTGGCGGTGTACCCCTCGTTGAAGATCAGGTAGAGCACCTGCAGCACGACCTGGAGGCGGCCCGCGCGTTCGGCGGGCGGCGGCATGCTGAACCGCGCACCCGCGGCCCGGATCTTCTGCTTGGCCCGGCTGATGCGCTGCGCGAGCGTCGCCTCCGGCACGAACAGCGCGTGCGCGATCTGCGCGGTCGTCAGCCCGCCCACGGCCCGCAGCGTCAGCGCCAGCTGCGACGCGCTCGTCAGCGACGGGTGGCAGCACAGGAACAGCAGCAGCAACGTGTCATCTTTGTCGGAAATATCAGGTGCGTCCGATGTTTCATGTGAAACGGCGATGGACAACTCACGCCTGCGCCGCGCGTCCTCGCTGCGGAACTGATCGGTCAGCCGCCGCGAGGCGACCGTGATCAGCCACCCGCGCGGCTGCTCGGGCACCCCCTCGCGGGGCCACTGCAGCGCCGCCGCCAGCAACGCCTCCTGCACGGCGTCCTCGCAGGCGTCGAACTGCCCGTGCCGCCGGACCAGCACCCCGAGCACCTGCGGCGCCAGCCGCCGCAGCTCCTCCTCGACCCCGACACTCACGGAGAACAACGATCCCACGGCGGCGCCGCCCTGTATGAGGGCCCCGTATGAGGGCGGCGCCGCCGTCGCGGACTCAGTGGACGGTGCCGGCGGAGCCGGTGCCCCGGCGGACGGGCTCCGCGCAGGCGAGGAGCTTGCCGCGGGGGAGGAACTCGATCGCCGTCGCGGCGCCGATCTCGGCCATGGGGGTGAACGTGTGGCCGAGGGTGCCGAGCGGCACGCCGGGGCCGGCGATGAAGGCGGGCTCGGCGACCACGGCCGCGGTGTTGCGCTGGGTGGCGCGGGGCGCGGCCAGGGCCTGCGGGAGCGTCATGCCCAGGTCGATCCGGTTGATCAGGATCTGCAGGACGGTGGTGATGATGGTCGAGCCGCCGGGGGAGCCGAGGGCCAGGAACGGGCGGCCGTGCTGCAGGACGATCGTCGGGGCCATCGAGCTGCGCGGGCGCTTGCCGGGGCCGGGGAGGTTCGGGTCGTCGGCCGGCGCCTGGGTGTTGGTGAAGTTGAAGTCGGTCAGCTCGTTGTTGAGCAGGAAGCCGCGGCCGGGGACGACGATGCCGTTGCCGCCGATCTGCTCGATCGTGAGCGTGTACTCCACGACGTTGCCCCACTTGTCGGCGACGGTCAGGTTGGTCGTCGACTTGCCGAAGTCCGCCGTTGCTCCGCCCGCCGTGGTCGCGCAGGAGGCACCCGGTACACCGGGCGGCACCGGCTTCGTGGCGGCGTGCAGCGGGTCGATCCGGCAGGCGCGGGAGGCCGCGAAGTCGTTGGTCAGCAGCGACTCGAGCAGCGGGCGCGGGGTGTAGTCACCGACGTAGCGGTTGCGGTCGGCGAAGGCGAGCGCGCTGGCCTCCAGGTAGCGGTGCAGGGCCTGGGTGCCGTCGAGCCGGCCCAGGTCGGAGCGCTCCAGGATGTTCAGGGCCTCGCCGACGGTGGAGCCGCCCGAGGAGGGGGTGGCCATGCCGTAGACGTCGTAGCCGCGGTACACCATGTGCGTCGGCGCGGGGCGGCGGACCTCGTAGGCGCGCAGGTCGGCGAGGGTCATGCCGCCGGGGCGGATCTGGTACTGCCACGGCACCGACGGGTTCGCCGCGACCGGCGGGTGCTGGACGGCCGCCACGATGTCGCGGCCCACCTCGCCGCCGTAGAACGCGTCGATGCCGCGGCGCGCGACCAGGTCGTAGGTCGCGGCGAGGTCGGGGTTGCGCAGCGTGCTGCCGACCGCCGGCGGCTGCCCGCCCGGCAGGAACAGCGCCGCCGTCGGCGTGAACTGTGCGAACGCCGCCTTGTTGTCGCTGACCTGGGTCGCGAACGTCTGGTCGACGGTGAAGCCGCGGCGCGCGACCTCGCCGGCGGGGCGCAGGTTGGTGGCGAGGGACCGCTTGCCCCACCGGCGCAGCGCGGTGTCCCACGTGGCGAGGGTGCCGGGGACGCCGGCGGAGATGCCGCTGACCCGCGCCTCCTGGAAGGCGTACGGCTGGCCGGTCGCCGGGTCGACGAACGCCGTGGACGTCATCGACTGCGGCGCGGTCTCGCGGCCGTCGAGGGTGGACACCTTGCCGCTGCGGGCGTCGTAGTACACGAAGAACCCGCCGCCGCCGATGCCCGCGGAGAACGGCTCGGTCACGCCGAGGGTCGCCGCGACCGCGACGGCGGCGTCGACCGCGTTGCCGCCGCGGCGCAGCACGTCCAGCCCGACCGCGGTGGCCGTCGGGTCGACCGAGGTCACCGCGCCGCCGTACCCGGTCGCGGTGGGGCCGGTGGGCGAGGCAAGGGTGGGTGCCGCGGGTCCGCCCACCAGGGGCACGAGGAGAAGGGGGATCAACAGCAGCCTACGCATGGTGCCTCCCGGAGGATCGACGGCGATCGCTCCTCCTGCCTACCGCCCCTGGGCGTCGGGCACAACCCGGAACGTGCGGCGGTACGCGCTCGGAGCGACGCCGATCGTGGTCTGCAGGTGCTGGCGCAGCGACGCGGCCGTGCCGAGCCCCGACCGGCGGGCGATCTGCTCCACCGCCAGGTCGGTGCTCTCCAGCAGCCCGCGGGCGTGGTCGACCCGCTGCTGCAGCAACCACCGGGCCGGGCTCACCCCGGTCTCCTCGCGGAAACGCCGGGTGAACGTGCGCACACTCATCGTGGCGTACGCGGCCATGTCCTGCAGCGTCAGCGGCTCGGCGAGTCGCCGCAACGCCCACTCGCGGGTGGGTGCGGTGGTGGTGTCGGTGACCCGCGGCAGGGGTCGCTCGATGTACTGCGCCTGCCCGCCCTCCCGCCACGGCGGCACGACGCTGCGCCGCGCCGCCCGGTTGGCGACCTCGCTGCCGAAGTCGGTGCGCACCACGTGCAGGCACAGGTCGACCCCGGCGCCGACCCCGGCGGAGGTGAGCACGTCGCCGTCGTCGATGAACAGCACGTCCGGGTCGAGCTTGACCTGCGGGTACAGCGCCCGGAACTGCTCGGCCCACCCCCAGTGCGTGGTCGCCGGGCGGTCGTCGAGCAGGCCGGCGGCGGCGAGCACGAACGCCCCGGTGCAGATCGACATGACCCGGGCCCCGCGGGCGTGCGCGGCGAACAGCGCCGCCGCGACGGACGGGTCGAGGGTGGCGTCCTCGACCGGCCCGCCGCGGTGAATTCCGGCCACGACGACGGTGCCGGCCCGCTCGGTGATCTCCAGCCCGTGCTCGGGCAGCACCTGGAAGCCGGCCGCGCTACGCACCGGCAGCCCACCCGGCGTGCAGACCTGGATCTTGTACTTGCGGAGGCCGTCGTCACCACGGGCGGCGCCGAAGATCTGCGACGGGGTGCCGAGGTCGAACGCCACGACCCCGTCGAGCGCGATGACGGCCACCAGATGCCTACCCATGGCCCAATTCTTGCGCACTATGGCTTCCGGGCCACTCGTCCGCGCGTACCGGAGCCAGAAGGATGATGACCGTGAAACGATTCCACCCTGCCTGGCTGGTCGCCGCGGTCGCGTTCGTCGCGCTGGTCGGCGCGGCGGGCTTCCGGGCCACCCCCGGCGTCATGCTGCACCCGCTGCACGAGGAGTTCGGCTGGTCGCTGGGGACCATCTCCCTCGCGGTGTCGATCAACCTGCTCCTGTTCGGCCTCACCGCGCCCTTCGCCGCCGCGCTCATGGAGCGCTTCGGGATCCGGCGGGTCGTGGCGTACGCGCTGCTGCTCGTCTCCGCCGGCAGCGGGCTGACGGTCTTCATGCGGCACAGCTGGGAGCTCATCGCGCTGTGGGGCGTGCTCGTCGGCCTCGGCACCGGCTCGATGGCGCTCGCGTTCGTCGCGACGGTCACCGGCCGCTGGTTCGTCAAGCGGCGCGGCCTGGTCACCGGCGTGCTCACCGCCGGCGGCGCGGCCGGCCAGCTGGTGTTCCTGCCGCTGCTCGCGCTCCTGGTCGACAGCCACGGGTGGCGCGCCGCCGCGCTGACGGTGGCCGGTGCGGCGCTGGTCGTGGTGCCCCTCGTCCTCTGGCGGCTGCGCGACCACCCGGCGGACCTGGGCGTGACGGCCTATGGCGCCACCGATGCCGATGCGGCGCCGGTACCGCCGGTGACGGGCGGCGCGGCGCGGCGGGCCCTGGGCGCGTTGCGCGGTGCCGCCAGGGTGCCCGCGTTCTGGCTGCTCGCGGGCGGGTTCGCGATCTGCGGCGCCACCACCAACGGGCTGATCGGCACCCACTTCATCCCCGCCGCGCACGACCACGGCATGACCGAGCCGGTCGCGGCGTCGCTGCTGGCGCTGGTCGGCCTGTTCGACATCGTCGGCACGATCGCGTCCGGCTGGCTCACCGACCGGATGGACAGCCGCGTCCTGCTCGGCTGGTACTACGCCCTGCGCGGCGCGTCGCTGCTGGTGCTCCCGGCGCTGTTCGCCGCCACGGTGCGGCCGAGCATGGTCGTCTTCATCCTCTTCTACGGCCTCGACTGGGTGGCGACGGTCCCGCCGACGGTCGCGCTGTGCCGCGAGTACTTCGGCGCGTCCGGCCCGGTGGTGTTCGGCTGGGTCTTCGCGTCGCACCAGTTCGGCGCGGCGATCGCGGCGACGGGCACCGGCCTGCTGCGCGACCGGCTCGGCAACTACGACCTGGCCTGGTACGTCGCGGGTGGGCTGTCGATCGCCGCGGCCGGCCTGTCGCTGCTGCTGTTGCGCGCCCGGCGCGGGGTCGTGACGCCCGCGCCGGTCGCGGTTGCCGCTTAGAGACGGAAGCCCAGGTCGGGCGTGATCTCCAGCGTGTCCATCTGGGCGCGCTGGAGCCGGCCGGAGTAGTCCCAGTTCATCGACTGCCAGCGGGTGAACTGGTCGAGCACCCAGACGCCCGACTGGCGGCTGCCGTTGCCGGACCTGCCGTTGCCGCCGAAGGGCAGGTGCGCCTCCGCGCCGGAGGTGGAGTTGTTGACGCTGACCATCCCGGCGCGGGTGCGGCGGCGGAACGTGAACGCCTTGCGCGGGTCGGTGGTGTAGATCGCGGCGGACAGCCCGTAGCCGGGCGCGTCGGCCAGCTCGACCGCCTCGTCCAGCGTGCCGTAGGAGGTGACACCGACCAGCGGACCGAAGGTCTCCTGCTGGAAGATCTTGTCTTCCGGCCGTACACCGTGGACCAGCGCCGGATGGTAGAACAGGCCCTGCTCCGGGTCGCCGACGAAGCCCTCGCGCGGGTTGGCGGCGCTGATCCTGCCGGTCGGGCCCGCCGGCCGGTGGTGGTCCTCGATCCAGCCGAGGAACTCCTCGAAGCGCGCGGCGAAGCGGTCGGTCATCAGCGGGCCGTAGAGCACCGACGGGTCGGTGGGGTCGCCGACGCGCGCGCCGGCGATCGCCTCCTCCAGCCTCGCGGTGAACGGTTCGAGGACGCTCTCCTGCACGATCAGCGTGCCGAGCGACGTGCAGCGCTGGCCCGCCGTGCCGAACCCGGCGAAGAGCGCGCCGTGCACCGCGAGATCCAGGTCGGCGTCCTCGGTGACGACCATCGGGTTCTTGCCGCCGAGCTCCAGGCAGGCGCTCTGCAGGTGCCGGCCGGCGAGCTCGCCGATCCGCGCGCCGACCTCCGACGAGCCGGTGAACCCGACCTTGTCGACCAGCCCCGCCTCCAGCGCCCGGTCCAGGCCCTCGAACGTGGTCGCCCCGTCGGCGAACACCACGTCGAAGACCCCGTCGGGCACCCCCGAGCGCCGGATGAGCTGGGCGAACGCGTCGGCGCAGGCGGCGGAGTACTCGGCCGGCTTCCACACGACGGCGTTGCCGCACAGCAGGGCCGGCACCAGGTACCAGCTGGGGACCGCGACCGGGAAGTTGCCGGCCGTGATGATCGCGGCGACCCCGACCGGCACGCGGAACGTGAACAGCTGCTTGTCGGGCATCTCGCTCGGCACCGTCTGCCCGTAGAGGCGGCGGCCCTCGCCGAGGAAGAAGTCGCAGGTGTCGACGATCTCCTGGACCTCGCCGCGGGCCTCGGCGGTCGTCTTGCCGACCTCCCGCGTCACGAGCGCCGCGAGGGCCTCGAAGTTGGCCTCGACGAGCCGGCCGAGGTTGGCGATCACCCGGCCGCGGACCGGGGCCGGCACGTCGGCCCAGTCCCGCTGCGCACGGCGGGCGGAGCGGCAGGCGGCGACGAACGTGTCGGCGTCGGCGAGGGCGACCTCGGCGACGACCTGGTCGAGGTGGGCTGGGTCGACGGACCGGAAGCGGGCGTCGCCGGGCGCGTCGAGGGGTCTGCCGCCGACGGTGGAGACGAGGAGGCTGCTCATGCCCCCATCTTGCCGTGCTTCGTCTCTCGGCTGCCTTTGGTCAGCCGGTGCTGTCGGCCGTGCCGTGGGGTGTGTCGGCCGGGTGCTGGGACGTGGGCGGCGGGGCGAACGCGAGCTCGCCGCCGAACTGGTCGTGCAGCCGGACGTCGTAGTAGTCGGCGGCGTCGGCCACCCAGTCGCAGGCGTTGCTCAGCTCGGTCGCGTCGAGCGTCTCGGCCATCAGCTCGTAGGACGCGATGACCGAGTCGTCGCGCCAGAACAGCCGGACGAAGTTGAGCCGGCCGTTGAGCTCGTTGAGCTCCGTCAGCAGCCGCGGCGAGCACTCCAGCCGGCGCAGCAGCGGCGAGAAGACCCGCACGAACGGCGGATCGTTGGCGATCAGGCGCAGGTAGACCACGGCGGTGCCGCTGCGGATCGCGGCCGGGGTGGCGCTCAGGTCGGCGGGCACCGCCTGCCCGCCGAGATAGCCGGTGAGCAGGCGGTGCACCCGGATGCGCACGGCGTCGTCGATCGACACGCCTGTCACCCTATCGAATGACCGCCCGGTCACCCGGTCACCCGGCGCCACCCGGTCACCCGGGGTCACCCGGACTTGCCGGGGCGCCCGGGGGGCAGGAAGCCGCGGCGGCGGGCCTCCTTGACCCAGCGGTGCGCGGTGCTGACCGGCACCCCGTGCCGGTCGGCCAGGTCGCAGGCGGGCCGGGGCGAGTCCTGCGCGAAGTCGAGGTAGACGTCGGCGACCTCGCGGTAGAAGACGTCCGGCCGCCCCCGTGACGGGTTCGCCGCGGCGGGCGACGTCCGGGCGACCGCCAGCGCCGGCTCGACCATCTCCCAACCGGTGTCACCGGCGACGGGCGGCGCGACCGGCCGCGCCCGCGGATTGAGCACCGGCGGCGTGTCGACCGCCTCGTGGACGACCGCGAGCTGCGCGTTGGCGGCGGCCTCGATCCGCCCGACGGGGATCGCCCGGAGCAGGTCCGCACTCGGCGAGCCGTCGATGTGCAACCCCGTCAGCACCAGCCGACCACCATCAGCGACGCCGACCCGCACCCGGACGCTCTGCGCCAGGGGCGGCTCCTGACGCCACTCATACCAGCCATCGGCGACTGGGAGAAGCCGGCCACGCACCCGGCAAATCTAGACCACTTTTCCTCGAATCAACAATTGCGCGAACCTAGACGTCTAGATACGCTTATCTGGACCCGCCGGCCAGAGGCTACAACGGGGGGTGTCTGGAGCAGCAGGTGCGTGGCCGCGCACCGGCAGTTCCAGCAGAAGCCAACGGCACGTCTGCCTCGCCTTGGGGGAGCAAGGGGGAGGGTGCAGACGGGTGGTCTGCCGGGCGGATCGCGCAGCAATGCGCGTCCCGCCCGGCGGCGTCGGTGACAAGCCGCGGTCGCGGGGTCTCGCCGGACCCCGCGACCGTCCACCGTCTGGCCGACGCTGCTGCACGGCTCGGTTCACGACGCCCGCACCGGTCGACTTCCGTCGATCCCCGCACCAGGGGCGACGCTCTGTGCCTCACGCACGCGCCGCTCAACACCCGGCGGTATGCCGTCTTCAGTTCCGGCGTGGACCGGCCTGCCCGTTCGGCACCGTCTGGATCGGCCCCGATCGGCACCGTCTGGATCAGCGCAGCCTGGATCGGCACCGTCTGGATCGACGCTGGCCAGATCGACCCTCCTCGACTGACGTTGGTCAATGCTCGGGTCTGCGGCGTTTGGGGGAGGGGGTCGCGTCCGGCCAGTTCGGCGGGTTGGTCGATTCCGGCGTCCGGTCGAGTGGCCTCTTCGGGTCCGGGCTGGAGCAGCGTTGCTTGGAGCGGTCCCGCCCGGAACGGCCTCGTCTGGATCGGCGCCGTCTGGGCAGATGTTGGTCAATGCCCGGGTTCGTGGCGTTTTGGCAAGATGTCGCGGTCGGCCGGTTCGGCGGGTTGGTCAGCTCCGGCGTCCGGTCAAGTGGCGTCTTCGGTTCCGGCCAGAGCGGTCCTGTCCGGAGCGGTCCTGCCCGGAGCGGCCTTGCCTGGGCAGGCGTTGGTCAATGCCCGGGGTTGTGGCGGTCGGGGGAGGGGTGCGGGGGTCAGTGGCGGTCGGTGTAGAGGAGGAAGACGCCGGCGAGGACGACGCCGATGCAGAGCAGGGACACCATGGCCACGGTGATGAGGACCCAGATGAGGGCGCCTAGCTTGCGGCCGGGGTTGATGTCGATGCGGGCGGGTGGGAGCTCGGCGGCCTCCAGCTCGGCCGCGACCTCCGCCGGGTCGCCGAGCAGGTCCAGGATCGAGCGGACCTCGTCCTCGGGCGCGTGGGGGCGGCCGTCCGACCCGGGGTGCGGCTCGGCGGGCCGGGTCTCGGCGAGCTTGCCGGCGATGTGGTCGCTCAGGTCGGCGAGCAGTTCGGCGCGGCGGCCGGCGGGCACGTTCTGCAGCGCCTGCTCGACCGCGTGGAGATAGTCGTTGACCAGGCCATCGTAGGTGTTCAAGGCGCCCCCGTCCGGAAAAGCTGGCACTCTCCAGCATGATCAGTAAGACTTTTCGAGCAGGCACGCAGTCCTGGAGGGAGCGATGTGAGCGCACCGACCCGCTGGCTCGACGCCGAGGAACAACTCGCCTGGCGTGCTTTCTACTCCGCCGCGACGCAGCTGATCGACCGGCTCGACCGCGAGCTGCAGCACGACGCGGGCATGCCGCACGCTTACTACGAGATCCTCGTCGTGCTGTCGGAGTCGCCGGGACGCACCCGGCGGATGAGTGAGCTCGCCGACCTCACCCGGTCCTCGCGCAGCCGGCTCAGCCACGCCGTCACCAAGCTCGAGGCCCGCGGCTGGGTCCGCCGGCGCGACTGCGACGACGACAAGCGCGGGCAGTTCGCCGACCTGACCGACGTCGGCTTCGCCGCCATCGAGGCGGCCGCGCCCGGTCACGTGGAGACGGTGCGCAAGCACCTGTTCGACGCCCTCACCGAGGAGCAGGTGGAGCAGCTGCGCAAGATCAGCGAAGCGATCACGGCCTCGCTCAAGTAAACGCCCTCAAGTAACGCCCTCAAGGAACCCCCTGAAGTACCCCCGGCGGGGCACTGCGCCTTGTGTCGATCATTGCGTGTCGATACGTTCACGGCCTGCCGCGAGATGGGGGCCCCGCCATGAAGCGCCTGAAACTCACGCAAACCATCGCCGCCGCGGCCTTCGCCGTGGCCACGCTGGCCGCGGTGCAGGGCAGCGTGCCGACGCTGCCCGAGCAGGCGAGGACACCGAGCGGCTACGCCGGCGGCGTGCCCCAGTGGGAGAACGAGCCGTCGATCGCCAGCCTCCTCGCCGGCGGCACCCAGCAGCACGCCGAACAGTTCTACTTCGTGCTGCCCGACCGGTTCGCCGACGGCGACCCGTCCAACAACACCGGCGGCCTGTCCGGCGGCCGGCTGAGTTCGGGCTACGACCCCACCGACAAGGGCTTCTACCACGGCGGCGACCTCAAGGGCGTCATCGACCGGCTCGACTACATCGAGCACCTCGGCACCACCGCGATCTGGCTCGCCCCCGTGTTGAAGAACCGGCCGGTGCAGGGCAGCGGCGCCGACGTCTCGGCCGGCTACCACGGCTACTGGACCACCGACTTCACCCAGATCGACCCCCACTTCGGCACGAAGGCCGACCTGCAGCGACTTGTCGACCTCGCGCACCGCCGGGGCATCAAGGTCTACCTCGACGTCATCACCAACCACACCGCCGACGTCATCCGGTACGCGCAGGACCAGTACTCCTACCGGAGCAAGACGGACTACCCGTACAAGGACGCCTCCGGCAACAGGTTCGACGACCGCGCCTTCGCCGACGGGCGGCGCGGCTTCCCGCCGGTCAACGCGCAGTCCTTCCCGTACACCCCGGTCTTCGGCAGCGAGGCGGACAAGACCGCCAAGAAGCCGGCGTGGCTCAACGACCCGCTCATGTACCACAACCGCGGCGACTCCACGTTCAGCGGCGAGAACAGCGAGTACGGCGACTTCTTCGGCCTCGACGACCTGTGGACCGAGCGCCCGGAGGTCGTCCGCGGGATGACGAAGATCTACGCCGACTGGGTCAAGGACACCGGGATCGACGGCTACCGGATCGACACCACCAAGCACGTCAACATGGAGTTCTGGCCGCAGTTCGTCGAGGGCGTCGACAAGGTCGCCAAGCGGGACTTCTTCATGTTCGGCGAGGTGTACGACGCCGACCCGCGGTTCGACTCGACCTACGTGCGCAAGGGGCGGCTGCCGGCGACCCTGGACTTCCCGTTCCAGCAGGCCGCGACCGACTACGTGGCCCGCGGCGGCTCCGCGGCCGGGCTCGCCGGCGTGTACGCGCAGGACGACCTGTACACCTCGGCCGGCACCACCGCGGGCACCCTGCCGACGTTCCTGGGCAACCACGACATGGGCCGCATCGGCATGTTCGTCGCCGGCGGCGGCACCGACCCCGCCACGCACCTGCGCCGCGACCAGCTCGCCCACGAGCTGATGTTCCTGACCCGCGGGCAGCCGGTCGTCTACTCCGGCGACGAGCAGGGCTTCACCGGCGCCGGCGGCGACAAGGACGCCCGGCAGGACATGTTCCCGAGCGTCACCCCCGACTACCTCGACGACGACCTGCTCGGCACCGACACCACCCACGCGGTCGCGCACTACGACGAGAGCCACCCGGTCTACCGCACGATCGCCGGCCTGGCCCAGCTGCGGCAGGCACATCCGGCGCTCAAGCAGGGCGTGCAGGTGACCCGGTACGCGGCGCAGGGCGCGGGCGTGTTCGCGTTCTCCCGGATCGACCCTCAGCAGCGCGTCGAGTACCTGGTCGCCACCAACAACGCCACCACCACGCAGACCGTCACCGTCCCGACGGCCATGGCGAGCACCACCTTCGACCGGATCTACCCGTCCACCGGCGCGATCGCCGCCTCCGCCGGGGACGGCCGGCTGCAGCTGGACGTGCCGCCGCTGAGCACCGTGGTGTTCAAGGCCCGCGGCGCGATCGCGAAGCCGGCCGCGAAGCCCACCGTCACGCTGGTCGCGCCCGCCGCCGGGCAGCCCGTCCCCGGGCCCGCCGAGGTCAAGGCTGAGGTCACCGGCGACCCCCTCGCCACGGTCACGTTCGCCGCGAAGGTCGGCAACGGCCCGTGGAAGCTGCTCGGCACCGACCACGCCGCGCCGTACAGCGTCACCCACGACCTCGACGGGCTGCCCGCCGGCACGGCGCTGGAGTACAAGGCGGTCGTGCGCGACGGCTCCGGCCGCACCGCGGAGACGAGAATCACCGCGAAGGTCGGCACGCCGCCGAGCGCCGCCGCGCCCGACTACGCGGTCGTGCACTACCAGCGCCCGACCGGCGGTTATGAGCCGTGGAGCCTCTACGCGTGGGGCGACATCGAGACGCCGATGACGTGGCCGGCCGGCGCCCCGTTCGCCGGTGAGGACTCGTTCGGGCGCTTCGCATGGGTCAAGCTGAAGCCGGGGGCGGCGAACGTCGGCTTCCTCGTGGTCGACTCGAGCGGGGTGAAGGACGTCGCCGCCGACCGCTCGCTCGACCCGACGAAGACGCCGGAGATCTGGCTCAAGCAAGGAGACGCGACCATCTACACCTCACAGGCCGCGGCCACCGGCACCGTCGCCGTGCACTACGGGCGGCCCGACGGCGACTACACCGGCTGGGGCCTGCACCTGTGGGGCGACGGTCTCGCGCCCGGCACCGGCACCGACTGGTCCGCGCCGCGCCCGCCCGACGGCACCGACAGCTACGGCGCCTTCTGGCACGTGCCGGTGACCGACCCGGGCAAGCCGGTCAACTTCATCGTCCACAAGGGCGACGTGAAGGACCCCGGCGTCGACCAGTCCGTCCTGCCGAGCCGGCAGAGCGAGGCCTGGGTCCGCTCCGGCGAGGCGACCGTCCACCCGACCCGCGCCGCCGCCGAGCACACCGCCGTGCTGCACTACCGCCGCCCGGCCGGCGACTACACCGGCTGGGGGCTGCACGTCTGGACCGGCGCGGCGACCCCCACCGACTGGGGCGCCCCGCTGCTCCCAGAGGGCAGCGACGCGTTCGGCGCGCGGTTCCGGGTGCCGCTGGCGGACAACGCCACGACGCTCAACTACATCCTGCACAACGGCGACACCAAGGACCTGCCCGCCGACCAGGCGCTCGACCTCGTCACCGTCGGGCACGAGGTCTGGATCCTGTCCGGGCAGGAGCGCTACCTGCTGCCGATCCCGCCGCAGGGCACCCCCGACACGGACCTGACCAAGGCGAAGGCGGTGTGGGTCGACCACGACACCATCGCGTGGCGGTCCGGGCCGACCGACGGGCACTCCTACGAGCTGCTGTCCGCGCCCAACGGCGGCCTGTCGGTGGTCGGCGGGCAGGTCGTCGGCGTCGCGAAGGCCCTGCCGATGCGCGCGAGCGGCGGCCTGTCCGAGCCGCAGCGGGCGAAGTTCCCGCACCTGTGGGCATATCAGGCGTTCCACGTCACCGGCGACCGCGCCGCCGTGGCCACCGCGCTGCGCGGGCAGGTCGTCGTCGTCGAGCGCGACGCCGCCGGCGCCGTCACCGAGGCCAGCGCCGTGCAGGTCGCCGGGGCGCTCGACGACCTCTACGTCGGCGCCGTCGGCGCGAAGCTCGGCCCGCACTTCGAGGGCGGGCGCGTCTCGGTCAGCGTGTGGGCGCCGACCGCGCAGAACGTCGCGCTGGAGCTCTTCGACGATCCGTCAGCGCAGCCGGTACTGGCGGCGATGAAGCGCGACGAGCACACCGGCGTCTGGACGGCGACCGGCGACCGCGGCTGGAAGGGCCGCTACTACCGGTTCCGGGTCACCGCCTGGCAGCCCGCGGTCCGGGGCGTGACGACGGCGTCGGTGACCGACCCCTACTCGGTGTCGCTCGCCGCCGACTCCACCCACAGCCAGATCGTCGACCTGTCCGACGCCGCCCTGCAGCCGCCCGGCTGGTCCGCGGTCAAGAAGCCGCCGGTGCCGGCCCGGCCGCAGATCCAGGAGCTGCACGTCCGCGACTTCTCCATCGCCGACACCACCGTGCCGGCACAGCAGCGCGGCACGTACCTCGCCTTCGCCCAGGCCCAGTCGGCCGGCATGACCCACCTGCGGGACCTCGCCAAAGCAGGCACGTCCTACGTGCACCTGCTGCCGGTCTTCGACATCTCCACGATCCCCGAGCGGCGGGCCGACCAGCAGCAGCCGCCGTGCGACCTGACCACGCTGCCGCCGGACTCCAGCCAGCAGCAGGCGTGCATCGCCCAGATCGCGGAGCAGGACGGCTACAACTGGGGCTACGACCCGTTCCACTACTCCACGCCCGAAGGCTCCTACGCGACCGACCCGCAGGGCACCCCGCGGATCAGCCAGTTCCGCCAGATGGTCGCCGGGCTCAACGGCGCCGGCCTGCGGGTCGTCGTCGACGTCGTCTACAACCACACCACCGCCGCCGGCACCGACCCGCACTCGGTCCTCGACCAGATCGTGCCCGGCTACTACCACCGGCTGCTCGACGACGGCACCGTCGCCAACTCCACCTGCTGCGCCAACACCGCGCCGGAGAACGCGATGATGGGCAAGCTCGTCGTCGACTCGGTCGTGCTGTGGGCCAAGCAGTACAAGGTCGACGGCTTCCGCTTCGACCTCATGGGCCACCACCCGAAGGCCAACATCCTCGCCGTGCGCGCCGCGCTGGACCAGCTGACCCTCGGCAAGGACGGCGTCGACGGCAAGAAGATCCTCATCTACGGCGAGGGCTGGAACTTCGGCGAGGTCGCCGACAACGCCCGGTTCGTCCAGGCGACCCAGGCCAACATGGCCGGCACCGGCATCGGCACCTTCAACGACCGGCTCCGCGACGCGGTCCGCGGCGGCGGCCCGTTCGACGGCGACCCGCGCATCCAGGGGTTCGCGTCCGGCCTGTACACCGCGCCCAACGGCGACCCGGCCAACGGCACCACGGCCGAGCAGCGGGCCAGGCTCCTGCACTACCAGGACCTGATCCAGGTCGGGCTCACCGGCAACCTCGCCGCCTACGAGTTCGTCGACTCCACCGGCCATCGGGTCACCGGCGCGCAGGTCGACTACAACGGCTCACCCGCCGGCTACACGCGCCTGCCCGCCGAGGGGGTCACGTACGTCGACGCCCACGACAACGAGATCCTCTACGACGCCCTCGCCTACAAGCTGCCGACCGGCACGACCGCCGAGCAGCGGGCGAGGCTGCAGGTGCTCGCCCTGTCCACGACCGTCCTCGGCCAGGGGACCGGGTTCGTCACCACCGGCTCCGACCGGCTGCGCTCCAAGTCCCTGGACCGCAACTCGTTCAACTCCGGCGACTGGTTCAACCAGATCCGCTGGGACTGCGCGGCCGGCAACGGCTTCGGCGCCGGCCTGCCACCCGCCGCCGACAACCAGGACAAGTGGACCTACGCCCAGCCGCTGCTGGCCAACCCGGCGCTGGTCCCCGACTGCGCCGCCGTCGACCTCGCCGCCGCCCGCTTCCAGGAGCTGCTGACGATCCGGGCGAGCTCGCCGGCGTTCTCGCTGGGCACCGCGGCGCAGGTCCAGCAGCGGATGGCGTTCCCGCTGTCCGGCGCGTCCGCGACGCCCGGCGTGATCACGATGACGCTGGACGCCCGCGGCCTCGACCCGCGGTTCCAGACGATCGTGGTGGTCTTCAACGCCGGCCCGGCCGCCGTGACGCAGACGGTCGGCGCCTACGCGGGTGGGCGGTTCGTGCTCCATCCGGTGCAGGCCGCCTCGGCGGACCCGCTCGCCCGCCAGGCCACGTTCGACAGCGCCCACGGCACGTTCACCGTCCCCGGCCGGACCGTCTCGGTCTTCGTCCGGCCTGCCTGACCGTTTCCATGATCCGGTAGACCTCGCGCGGGTCTACCGGATCACCGAAAAGCCTCAAGGCTGGGCGGTCGGTGCCGTTTTGTCCGATGTGAGGCATCATCGGGCGTTCACCGCCACCGGGCTGCTGCTGGTCGCGCTGCTGGCCGGGGCGACCGGCAAGCCGTCGCCGCCACCCGGGCCGCCGCTGCCAGGGCCGCCGGCGGTCATCGAGCCGGGCGCGCCGCCCTCGACGCTGCCGGCGCTGAGCGACCTGCCGACGCTCCGCGAACCGACCGGCCGGTCCATCGCGCCGTCCGCGACCGCCGCCGCCGGCACGCCGGGGGAGCCCGCGCCGAGCGTCAGCGCAACCTCAAGCCCGAGCCCCGCCGCGACCACCGAGACCAGCCGCCGGTCGACCGGGTGGATCGGCCTCGGCGTCGTCGTCGTGATCGCCGGAGCGGTCGCCTTCCTCGTACTGCGACGGCGCCGTCACGCGTAGTCGCGAACGGCGGGCCGTTTGGCTTGTGACGGCCGCCGTTCGGCGAATGAAGGCTTATCGGGGAAGCACCTTTCCAGTAGCGTGCCCTTTCGTGTTCCTTAACGAGGCTTCCGGCCACAGCGTGCTCCTCCGCCACCGATAGGGGATGACGGTTGGCAGGCAGCAGCCCCTCCCGAGCGACCGGCACCGACTCGCCCCGCGCGATCGGCGGCGGCGGTCGGCAGCGCCGGTCGGGCGCGCCTGACACCTCGGTCGCCGGGCACCGGCGCGGCGGCGCGACCCGGCCCAGCCGGTTGCGATCGGTCCGCACGCAGCTGCTCGCCCCCATCGTCGTCGCGATGATCGGGCTCGCCGTCCTCAGCACCGCCCAGGCCGCCACCGCCACGTCCGCCGCCGGGGACGCGGCGCGAGCTCGTACATTGGCATCCACCGCGACCAGCGCGGTCAGCTTCGTGCACGAGCTGGAGCGCGAGGTCGCCGAGACCGCGGCACTGCGGCAACGAGGCGGCAAGGCCGGCATGGCGCTCGTCGTCGCCCAGCGCGGCCGGACCGACCAGGCCGCGGCCCGATACCTCGCCGACAGTCGCGCGGCGGTCAAGGCCGTGCCCGACCTCGACCGGTCCGTCCGGGCCGTCAACGAGATCTACAGCCGCCTCGGCGCCACCCGTGAGGCCGCCGACACGAACCCCGCGATCACGCTGATGACCGACCCCGTGTACCGGCCGCTCGCCGAGGCCCTGCTGGCGATCGCGGACGCCGTGCCGGCGCTGATCGCCGACATCGAGCTCGCCAACGCCGCCCGGGCCGTCGCCGCCGTCGCGGCCGTCGAGCACTACGCCGCCCTCGAACGGGACCTGCTGCGCGCGGTGTTCTCCCGCGGCGCCGTCGAGCCCGGCGACCTGGGCGCCATGTCGGAGCTGCGGGGCGCGCGCGCCCAGCGGGCCGCCGAGTTCCAGCGGGCCGCGACCAGCGCCGGGCGCACCGTGTACGACCAGGAGATCCGCGGCCTCGACGTCGACAAGGCCGACAAGCTCAGCGCCGCCGCCCGTGACGCCGAGAAGGACCCGGCCGGGCTGAAGGTCGACGCCGACACGTGGTTCGTGGCGCAGTCCGGCGTCATCCGCCGGCTCAACATCGTCAGCCTCGACCTGTCGGACCGGCTCGACGGGCGCGCCGAGCAGATCGCCGTCACCGCCCAGCGGCGCGCGTGGGCGACCCTCGTCGGCACCGCCGTGATCGGTCTCGCCGCCCTCGCGATCGCGATCACCCTGGCCGTGCGGACGGCCCGGCGCCTCCGGCGGCTGCGTGCCGCGGCCCTGACGGTCGCCCGGCAGGAGCTGCCCGACGTGATCCACTCCGTCGCGGCCGGCGCACCGATGCCGACCGGCACCTCGGCCGCCGCCGCCACCCGGAGCATCGCCGCCACCAACGACGAGATCGGCCAGGTCGCCGACGCGTTCGCCACCGTCCACCGCACCGCGCTGCGCCTCGCCGGCGAGCAGGCCGAGCTGCGCGTCGACGTGTCACGGATGGCCGAGGTGCTGGCCCGGCGCATCCGCACCCTCATCACCCGCCAGCTGCGGCTCCTCGACGAGTTCGAGCGCGACGAGACCGACCCTGACGTGCTCGCCCGCCTCTTCGCCCTCGACCACATCGCGGCCCGCCTGCGCCGCAACGGCGAGAACCTGCTGGTCCTCTCCGGCGGCGAGCCGGGCCGGCCGGCGACCCAGGCGGTCGGCATCGGCGCGGTCATCACGGCCGCCGCGTCGGAGATCGAGGACTTCCAGCGGGTCGAGGTCCAGCCCACCGACCTGGCGATCACGGGGCCGGTCGTCGGTGACCTCGTCCACCTCCTGGCGGAGCTGCTCGAAAACGCCACGACCTTCTCGCCGCCGACACAGCAGGTCCGGGTCGACGCCCGGCCCACGGTCGACGGCGCCATCATCCGCGTCCACGACAGCGGGATCGGCATCGCGCCGCGCCGGCTCGCGGAGATCAACTCGCGGCTGGCGACGCCGACGACGCTGAGCAGCGCGGCGGCCGGCACGATGGGGCTGCACGTGGTGTCGCACCTGGCCGCCCGGCACCGGATCCGGGTGGAGCTGCACGCCACCGGCAGCGGCACCGTCGCCTACGTGGCACTGCCGCACCGGGCCCTGGAGCGGATGCCGGCGCTGACACCGGCCGCCGCTTCCTCAGCCGCTGCCGCCGCCGTGTCCGCGCCCGCCGCCGTTCCGCCGGCTCCGCCGCTTGCGGCACTTCCGCCGTTTCCACCGGTCTCGCCGGTCTTCTCCGCGCCGGCCGTCGTCGCGTCCGTTTCGTCCGCTGTGCCCGCGCCGGTGTCTCCTGCGCCGGTGTCTCCTGCGCCGGTGTCGGCGGCGCCGATCTCGGGCGTGCCCGTCTCCGCCTCGCCCCGCCCCGGGCCGCCGCCGGTCGTCGTGCCCTCGACGGTCGGTGCGCCGCTGGGGCGGCCCCGCGTACCGCAGCAACACCAGCCGGCTCCGTCCGGGGCGCCCGCACCATGGTTCCGCCCCTATCTCAGCAGCGGTGGCGACACCCCCAGGCCACCCGTCCCGTCCGTCCCGCCACCGCCTTCCCCGGGTGCCTGGCCACCACGGCCGGGGGGCCCGTCCAGCCCCCTCGGCGGCCCGGGCTCCACCGGGGACGGCCTGCCCCGCCGCCGCCCGGGAGCGCAGCTCGCACCAGGAGTGACCGACCCGGAGCCGCAAACCACCCGCAGCAACGCGGTCGACCCGGACGCCGTCCGGTCCCGGCTGTCGGCGTTCGCGGAAGGTGTCTCGGCCGCTGCCCGCCGAACCAGCGCGGGCGGCCTCAACAGCGCGACCCACAGCGCAACCTTTGGACAGAAGGACCGATGATGGCGATGCCAGACGCTCAGAACCCGACCGGCGCGGGCCAGCTCGACTGGCTCATGGCCAGCTTCGCCCGGCAGGTCCCCGATGTCGCGCACGCGATCACCGTCTCCGGCGACGGGCTGCGCCTGGCCTGCTCCGCCGACCTGCCGGTGGACCAGGCCGACCACCTCTCCGCCGTCATCAGCGGGCTGGCCAGCCTCACCTTCGGCGCCGCCCGCGTGATGCAGGCCGGCCAGGTCCGCCAGACCATCGTCGACATGGACGGCGGCGTCATGATCGTCATGGCCGTCGGCGACCGCGCACTGCTCGGCGTGCTCGCCGCCCCCGGCTGCGACCTCGGCCAGGTCGGCTACGAGACGGCCATGCTCGTCCACCGGGTCGCCGACGCGCTCGACCCCCTCCCGCGGGATGCGATGCTCCGGTGAGGCGGCTCGCGGCTGTCCTGCTGGTGTGCGCCCTCCTGGCCGGCTGCGGCTCGACGGCGCCACCCCGCGCCGGCACGGGCCTGTGGCACGGCGGGCGGATCTACATCGCCACCGGCAACACGACCGGCGTGTACTACCAGTTCGGCGGCGGCTACGCCGACCTCATCACCAAGCACGTGCCCGGCTACGAGGCGCGCGCCGAGGCGACCGGCGCCTCCGGCGAGAACATCACGCGCGTCGCGACCGGTGACATGGACGTCGCGTTCAGCATCGCCGACACCGCCGCCGACGCCGTGACCGGCAAGGGCGCCTTCGAGGGCCGGCCGCAGAAGGTCGTGGCGCTGGGGCGGCTGTACCGCAGCTACGCCCAGGTCGTGGTCCGCAACAACCTGCGCGTCACGAAGTTCGCCGACCTGCGCGGCAAGCGGATCTCCACCGGCTCCGCCGGCTCCGGTGCCGACGTCTTCGCCGGCCGGCTGCTCTTCGCCGGCGGGATCAACCCCGACACCGACATCGTCCGTCAGCGCCTGTCCCTGCCGGAGACGACCAAGGGCATGCTGGCCGGCACCACCGACGCGCTGATCTTCACCGGTGGCCTGCCCACGCCCGGCATCGCCGACCTGCTGGCCAGCGCCCCCGGGCAGTTCTCCCTGCTCCCGCTCGACGAGCTGCTCAAGCCGCTCTCGTTCCGCTACGGCACGGTGTACGGGGCGGGCAAGCTCCCCAAGTCCACCTACGACACGCCGGTGGACGTCGACACGATCGTCATCGGCAACCTCCTGCTGGTGTCGCCCGACATGCCCGACCAGCTCGCGTACGACCTCACCAAGATCCTGTTCGACTATCAGGTCGAGTTGAGCCGCGTACATCCTGAGGGCGCCAATTACGACAAAGCGGGCGCTGTGACCACCGATCCTGTACCGCTACACCCCGGCGCCGCGCGGTTCTACGGCAGCGGCTGACCATCGACGTTATGGATCTCTCATTCGCCGGATGCGAGGAGGGTGATCATGCCCGTGGGCTGTCAAGATGACCCCGTGACCGCCACCGCTCAACACCTCGTCCGGCTGGACGACATCCGCGACGCCGCCGCGCGGATCTCCGGCCTCGTGGTTCGCACCCCGCTCCTGCCGTGCCCCTGGGCCGACGAACTGTGGCTGAAGCCCGAAAGCCTCCAGCCGATCGGCGCGTTCAAGCTCCGCGGCGCCACCAACGCCCTGCACCGCCTCGACCTCGACCACCGCCGCGCCGGCGTGGTCACCCACTCCTCCGGCAACCACGGCCAGGCCCTCGCCTACGCCGGTCGCTCCCTCGGCATCCCGGTCACCGTCGTCATGCCCGACGTCTCGACGCCCCTGAAGATCGAAGCGACCCGCGGCTACGGCGCCGAGGTCATCCTCGTCCGGCAGGCCGAGCGTGAGACCGTCGCCAGTGAGCTGGTCGCCGAGCGCGGCCTGACCCTGATCCCGCCCTACGACCACCCCGACATCATCGCCGGCCAGGGCACCGTCGGCCTGGAGATCTTCGAGGACCTCTCCAACGTCGACGTCGTCGTCGTCCCCGTCGGCGGCGGTGGCCTCTCCTCGGGCGTCGCGACCGCGATCAAGGCCCTCGCCCCGCACGTCGCCGTCATCGGCGTCGAGCCCGCCGTGGCCGCCGACGCCGCCGAAAGCCTCGCCGCCGGCGTCGTGCGCGTCTGGCCCGAGCAGCGCATGCTGAGCACCGTCGCCGACGGGCTGCGGACCCCGCTGTCCGAGCTCACCCTCGCGCACCTCAGCGCCCACCTGGACGCGATCGTGACCGTCGCCGAGGACGAGATCCTCGACGCCGTGAAGGTCCTCGCCCGCCGCGGCCGCCTCATCGCCGAACCCAGCGGCGCCGCCGCCACCGCCGCCGTCCTGCACCACCGCGACGAACTCCCCGCCGGCCGCACCGTGGCCGTCGTCAGCGGCGGCAACATCGACCCCGGCCTGGCCGCCCGCCTCTTCACCGACTGACCGGTTATCCACAGCCTGTGGGTAACCCCTGTGGGCATCATCTCCCCAGGTCCCCCGTGTCCTAGGTCTCACACCGCCTACACGCAGGTGGATCCGGGGTGTACTCCGCGTTTACCCCACATGGTTATCCACAGCCCCGTGCACAGTCATCCACAGGTTCGGCGGGAGTTATCCACAGCTGGGGACATCCGGTTGGGGACATCCGTGCGTAATGCGCCCGGCGCTCCTGAGGAGGGGCGCCGGGCGGACGGCGTTCGATCAGGCGACGTCGGCGTGGCTCACGGGGCGGCTCGCCGGGCTGTTGACGTGCTCGCGGACGACGTAGGTCGGGCGGCCCATGCCGTGGGCGTGCACCCGGCCCAGGTACTCGCCCAGGACGCCGATGCCGATCAGCTGGGCCGACGAGAAGACCGTGACCAGCGACGCGACGGTGGTGAAACCGGCGACGGTCGTGTCACCGATGACATAGAGCCAGACCAGCCGGATCGTGAGGATCAGGCCACAGATGCCGATCAGGAACCCCAGGTACGTCACGAGCCGCAGCGGCTTCGTCGAATACCCGAGGATCATGTTGACGGCGTGCTTCATGAGCGACTTGAAGGTGAAGCCCGAGCGGCCCTCGGTGCGCTGGTCCATGCGGACGGTCGCGGTGCCGACGCGGGTCGTGGTCCACGACAGGACGATGTCGACGGAGACGTGCGGGCCGCTGACCTGCTCGAAGCCCGCACGCAGGAACGTGCGGAAGATGCGCAGCGCGCCGAGGACATCGGCGTTGGGGATGCCCATCGTGCGGCCCATGACCAGGGTCTTCGCGCCCCACGAGGTGAGGTTGCGGAAGGCGCTGTGCTCCTCCTGCTCGGAGATCGCATAGACGACGTCGAGGTCGTCGGTGAGGGCGTCGACGAGCTTCGGCAGCTCCTCCGGCGGGTGCTGGAGGTCGTCGTCCATCGTGATGATGCGGTCGAACGACGCGGCGCGGATGCCGGCGATGAGGGCGTTGTGCTGGCCGTAGTTGCGGGCCATGCGGATCGCCTGGACGTGCTCGTACTTGCCGGCGAGCTCGCTGGCGACGTCCCACGTGTTGTCGGTGCTGTCGACGACGAGGATCACCTCGTGGTCGGGGGTGATGCCGGGAAGCACGCCGTTGAGCCGCTCGACCAGCGTGGGGAGGATACGCGCGGAGCGGTAGCACGGGACGACGACGGACAGAGACACGTTGTGGAGCTCCTCACAGAACCGTGTACGGAGGAGAGTACTCCGTTTTGAGGTCAGGCCTGGATCGTGATGATGCGCGTGAACTCGTGGAGCAGATTGAAGCCGTCCCAGGTCCCCGCGAACGTCAACGCCTGGCCGAACGGCACGATCCGGTCGATGCCGCGGCCGGCGAGGGTGGTGACGAAGTCGTCGAGGTCGGACATGGTGAAGCCGTACTGGCTGAGCGTCTGGTCCTTGCGCTGGATCGCCGGGGCGAGCTCGCTGAGCGAACCGACCGTGACGTGGCAGATGGTGCCCGCGCCGAGCCAGTGCCGCTGCAGGTCGTCGAGGCCGGCGAGGGACACGTTGGCGACGGCGTTGCCGTTGAACGCGATCTTGGTGGCGGCGCCGGTGGCGGCGAGGCCGTAGGTGGCGACGTACTTCTCCACGGCCATCGCCGGATCCACGCCCCAGCCGCGCTGCACGACGACCTCGCTGAGCAGCTCGTCGAACTCGGCGCGGGCCTCTTCGACGCCGCCTTCGCCGACCCAGAAGAGGTCGCGAGGGGAGGAGCAGGCGGCCTGGTCGAACCAGTAGAGGTCGTTGGCGAACCCGTCCACGGCCGCCCGGCGCTGCTCAGGGGTCGAGCTCTGCCAGCCGGCGACGGAGATCGCGGCGAACGAGGACCGGTCCGGGAACGCGAGGTCCCGGGCGAGCGGCTGGATCGGGTGCTTGCGGAGCTGGTTGACGGACTGGTCGCCGCCCCACAGCACGCGCAGGTCGCAGGCGCCGATGAGGGCGCCGGTGATCGCGTCGTCGCGGTCGTAGGTGACCATCCGCTGGGTCAGCGCGATCGCCGGGTGGGCGTCGGCGAGCACGTCGTTGAGCGCTTCGAGGACGGTCTGCGCGGCGCCGGCGGCACGGGCGGAGACCCGCACGATGTTGTGGTTGCCGGCGAGGGCGGACAGCGCCCACGAGTAGACGAAGATCGTGTCGACGTTCGCCGGCGGGAAGTGCAGCACCAGGCCGCGGGGGGCGCGACGCTGGCCGTTGGCCCCGTCGGCGAGGCGCTCGACGGCGCGGGCCAGCTCACCCTTGCGCAGGAAGAAGCCGAGCGAGCCGAGCTCAGGGTGGCGGCGGGCGAGGTCGGGCTTGAGCAGCCGCCGCGAGAACGCGATCAGGAAGTCCCGGACCCGCTCGTCGCCGACGGTCAGCCGCCCGCCTTCGGGCTCGTCGGTGATCTCCGCGAGGAGCCGATCCACCGATATATCGGAAATTTCGGGAAAGACGCTTTTCACGATGCACCCACAAACGTGTCGCTGCAGCCGCGGGCCTCGGCGCGCGGCAGCCGGCCCAGGATGGAGAAGCGCTTGCCGGGCCACGCGCCGTCGTCGATGCCGTTGATGACGCCCATGTCCTCGGTGAGCAGCACGTGGCCCGGGTACGACTCCGGCAGCGTGCTGATCACCTCGACGAGACCGGGCTTGCCGGGCGGCAGCGGCTCCCACGTCTCCGGGTCGCGGATGACGACGTCGGCGAAGTCGGGGCAGTACAGCGAGTTGCCGTCCGGGCCTTCGAGGTAGACGACGCCGATCTGCTCGACCATGCCGTAGAAGTTGTGGATGTTGCGCAGCCCGGTGTCGGCCTGGAACGCGCGGCGGAACTCGGCGTTGTCGACCTGCTGGTCGACCAGCTTCTTCCAGCCGCCGGAGTGCACGAGGATCCCGTTGCTGAGGTCCAGGCCGTTGTCGCGCGCCAGTTCGTACAGGTAGAGCCAGACCATGAACGTGAAGCCGAAGACCAGGAAGGGCTTGTCGCCGTGCTTGGCGAGGAACCCGCGGACGGCCTCGAGGTCGGGCTTGCTGTCCTCGTCGAGCGCCCAGACGTGGTCCCGGCCGAACGTGATCATGCCGAGGACGCCGGCGCCGCGGGCGCTGAACGAGCGGCGGTTCTTGATGATCGCGGTCGTGTCGACGATGAGCATCGGCAGCCGCTTCGGGCCGAGGACCGCCTGCAGCGTCTGGCCGAGCATCCTGGTCTGCGCGGCCGCGGCGGCCTTGTCCAGGTAGATGCGGCTGACGTCGCCGGTGGTGCCGCTGGAGGTCAGGACCTTGAAGACCTCGTCGTCGGGGATGCTCTTGAGCTGGTGCGTCTTGAACAGCCGCACCGGCAGCCACGGCAGGTCGCTGATCCGCTCGTACGAGCGCCCGGGGCCGTGACCCGTCGCGGCGAGGATGTTGGCGTACGCCTCGCCCCGCGCCCGGTGCTGCTCGGTCAGCTCGGCAAGGCGGGGCAGCAGCTGCGCCTCGCGGTCCGGCTGCGACAGGGTGAACACGCTCATCGTGCGGACTCCAACGCTCGATAGTCGACCTTGCCGTTGCTGAGCAGCGGCAGGGCGGGGAGGCCGCGCATCTCGAAGCCCGACCAGTGCAGCTTCAGCCGGTCGGCGAGCTCGGTCACCCGCGGCGCCAGCGCCTCGGCCGTCGCCCCGTCGCCTTCGACGAAGATGATGACCTTGTCATCGCCCGCGACGGCCGCGACGGCGCCCGGGCCGGTGGCGGCAGCCAGCTGCTCGATGTCGTCGAGGTTGAGCCGGACGCCGAACACCTTGCCGAAGCGCTTGAGCCGCCCGTCGATGAACAGGTAGCCGTCCTCGTCGAGGTGCCCGAGGTCGCCGGTCTCCAGCAGCCCGCCCTGCTCGTCGCCGCGGGCCAGGTCGGTGGCGGTCTCCGCGTAGCCCATCATCACGTTCGGGCCGCGGTAGAGCACCTCCCCGACGACGCCGGGGGCGGTGGTCTCGGTGCCGTCCTCGAGCCGGATGGCGAGCGTGCCGCCGGGCACCGCGGGCCCGACCGAGCCGAGCTTCTCCGCGAGCCGTCCGGCGGGCAGCGTGGTCAGGCGCGGAGCGGCCTCGGTCTGCCCGTACATGACGAACAGCCGCCCGTCCACGGTCGCCATGCGGTCGTGGAAGTCCTGCACCAGCTCGGCCCGCAGCCGGCCGCCGGCCTGCGTCAGCGTGCGCAGGCTCGGGTAACGCTTCGGGTCGAACCGCAGGCGGCGCAGCATCTCGTACTGCGACGGCACCAGCGCGAGCGAGGTCACGCCGAACTTCGTGATCGCCGGCCAGAACGACCGCGCGACCAGCCCCTCGGACTCCACCACGACGGTCGCGCCGGCGGCGAGGTGCGTGTTGAGCACCGACATGCCGAAGCTGTAGTAGAACGGCAGGCTGCTCACCGCGACGTCGGCGCCGGTGATGCCGAGCGCCTCGATGATCGAGGTCGTGTTGGCCAGGATCGCCGTGCGCGACAGCCGGACCAGCTTGGGGCTGCCGGTGGAGCCCGACGTCGCCAGCAGCGTGGCCAGGTCGGGGTGCGGCACGGTGGCCGACGGTGTGTCGCGCTCCCACAGTTCGTCGTCGCGGCGGGTGTACCCCTTGTGCACGTCCTGCGGCACGGGGCCGCAGACGGCGGCGGGCTCGAAACGCTCGATGAAGTCGGCGAGGATCTCGGCGGGCAGGCCCGGGTCGAGCAGCGCCAGCGGGCGTCCCGACTCGAACGCGCCGATGTAGCGGACGATCGCCTCGACGGTGGTCGGCGTGCGCAGGAACACCACGCCGGGCGTGATCTCGGCGAACCCCGCGACCGCGGCGTGCACGGCCTCGCGGAGCGGCACGCCACTGAGCTCGGCGCCGGTCGCCGCGTCGATCAATCTGGCGTCTGGGTGCAACAACGTCATGGCGTCACCTCCGCGGCGCACTGATGCCGTTGAGGTGGACACGGATGCTTCTCACCGTACAGGATCCAAAAAAATGGTCCGATTTGTCGTGTAGGACGCCGTCACGGTGTGTCATACGACCAGGCCGCCATCGACTTCGATCACCTGGCCGGTGACGAACCGGGACGCGTCGGAGAGCAGGAACGCGATCACGTCGGCGACGTCCGAGGGCTCGCCGAGGCGGCGCAGCGCGGTCGCGGCGACCCGCTCGGCGCGACCGGCCTCGTCGAGGGACTCGAGCATCTCGGTGGCGATGAACCCGGGGGCGACCGCGTTGACCCTGATGCCGGCCGGTCCGAGCTCCTTCGCCGCGGCGCGGGCGAACCCGGCGACGGCGGCCTTGGTCGCGCCGTAGACGACCTGACCGGCCGAGCCGGCGGTGCCCATGACGGAGGAGAGCAGGACGACCGAGGGTGCGGTGCCCCGGCGCAGCAGCTTGACCGCGCCGTTCACCGTGTACGTGGCGCCGACGGCGTTGACGGCGAACAGCCGCTCGATCGCGGCGTCGCCCATCATGCCGAGGAAGCCCGCCTCGTGGACGCCGGCGTTGACGACCAGGGCGTCGAGGCGGCGGTGGCGCTCGAAGACGAGCCGCAGGATGGCCTTGACGTCGGCGGCGTCGCTGACGTCGCCGTGCACGACGAGCGGCTCGATGCCGAAGTCGGCGGTGATCTCGTCGGCCGTGGTCTTGGCCGACCCTTCGCGCATGCCGTGCAGGACGAGTTGGTAGCCCTCAGTAGCGAGCTTGCGCGCGACGGCCCGGCCGATCCCGCGCGAGGAGCCCGTGACGAGAGCGACCCTGCCCTCAGCCGGAGAACTCAACGTCGTGCTTTCCGAGGATCTCGACGGCCTTGCCGAAGGAGCTGAGGTCGATCACCTCATCGGTGTCGATCATCACGTCGAAGGTGTCCTCGATCTCGCCGACCAGGGAGAGATGCGCCAGCGAGTCCCATTTCTCGATGCCCCGGTATTCAAGCTTGTCGACGTCGTAGTCCTCCGGCAGTGCCAGTGCGGTGCGGAAGGCGACACGAAGACGATCGAGGTTGCTCATCAGCTCAAGGTCCTGTTCGATCGGGTAAGCGGCTGGCGTCCGCGAGCGAGTGTACCGTTGGCCGGTCTTTCAATGCCCACACGCCCGCCCACGGGAGGAACCACGGTGCTGCGCGAAGCCGACGATTCGGACGTCGAGACCATCCGGCGCTGGCGCAATCACCCGAAGACGCGCGGCGCCAGCATCTACACAGCGTTTATCACACCGGAGGGTCACGCTCAGTGGTGGGCGAAGGTCCAGTCCGACCCGTCCCGCCGGGTGCTGATCTTCTCGTACAAGGGCAATGACTGCGGCGTGGTCACCTTCAACGACCACGACGAGGCGGCCGGGACCGCCGAGTGGGGGTTCTTCCTCGACGTCGACGGTCTCGAGGAGCGCGGTGAGCTGCTGCCGGCGTGGATGGAGCTGGAGAAGGCCGCCGTCGCGTACGCGTTCGACGAGATGAAGCTCACGTCCGTCGGTGGCCGCACCCTGGCGTGGAACAAGCAGGTGATCGCCCTGCACCGCCGCTTCGGCTTCAGGGAAGTGCCGGAGCGGGAGTACACCACCGAGATCGACGGCGTGGACCAGCTGGTCGTCTGGACCGAGAAGTCGCTCTAGCACGCGGGCAGGCGGCCGGGGGCCATCCGCTCCTCGGGGTCCAGGGCGAGCTTCAGCCGGACGGACGCGTCGCAGAGCCGGGCCGGACCGTAGGTCTCCACGAGCTCGCGCAGGTCGGCGGGGGCGCGCAGCAGCGTGCACCCGCCCCCGCCGCGGGCCATGAGCACCGTCCGGGCGGCGTTGAGCATGCCCGCGAGCCGGTCCGCCGAGGTCGTGGCGGGCAGGGCCACGTGCGCGATGCCGGCGCCGACCGAGCCGCGGACCGGCACCGGCATGCCGGCGGCGTCGCGCAGGGCGTAGACGACGGCGAAGAGTTCACTGGGCTGACCCCAGATCTTCAGCGCCACGTCGTCGGAGTCGAAGGGGTAACGGCCCCACCACTCCGGCGGCGCGGGCTCGACCGAGGCGCCGCCGCCGAGTAGGTGCGCGGCGGCCTCGGCCCGGGCGGCGCTGCCGGCGCGGCTGCCTTCGAACAGCGCGGCGAGCTCGGCGGGGCGCCCGGCGCCGCCGGGCAGGTCGGCCTCGATCGCCGCGGCGCCGAGCGACGAGGAGACCAGCGCCTCCGTGAGCTGGTGCACCTCGCGCGGGGTCGACACCGGCCGCACGACCCAGGCCCGCGCGGTCGGCATCGGCTCGAGCCGGACCGTCGCCTCCGTGATGACGCCGAGGGTGCCGAACGAGCCGCAGATCTGCCTGGCCAGGTCGTGCCCGTCGAGGTGCCGCTCCAGGCTGCCCTCGTCGAGCGCGACCCGCACGCCGGCGACCAGGTCGCGCGGCGTGCCGAACCTGTGGCGCAGCGGGCCCGCCTCGTTGGTGGCGAGGACCCCGCCGAGGGTCGCGCCGGGCGACGCGACGTCGAGCGCGATCCGCTGACCCGACCGCAGCAGGTGCGCCCGCAGCGCCCGCATCGGGGTGCCGGCGGCGACGGTCGCGACGAGCTCGTCCGGGGCGTGGTCGAGCACACCCGACATGCGGCCGAGGTCGATCAGGACGTCGACGTGCGCGGGCGGGAGTCCCCAGTCGAGCTTGGTGCCGGCGCCGGACGGCACGACCGACAGCCCGGCGGCGGCCGCGGCGCGCAGCACGCCGGAGACCTCCTCGGCGCTGCCGGGCGCGACCACCCAGCCGGCCGGCACGCCGTCCACCCTGTCGGCGGGTCCGGCCTCCCACACGTGCTCCGGCCCGCACGCCTCCGCCAGCACTTCGATCACGCTCACCGCAGCCCACGCTTCCCTGTTCACGACCCAGCGCCAGCTGGACCGTCCGACGAGACGACCACACGGGGAAGTGCTCGCCGGCGGGATTCGCGGCAGCCAGGACCCGCCGGTCAGGGCGTGATCCAGGCTTTCCCAACGACGCGTTCAAATATGTTCGAGGACGCGGACGATGCACATGATGCACCGAGCGACATCGAACATGTGTTCGAAAGCGTAGTGGGTCCCTACTTCAGTCGCAACTGCTTCCGCAGGAAGGCCACCCGGTCGGTGACAGCGGCCTCGAAGCCGACGAGATCGTGACCGGTGTCGTAGTCCTTGCGCTCCTTGGGTCCGGCCACGCCGTTCATCAGCTCGGTGCGCTCGCCTTCCGGGACGACGGTGTCCTGCTTGCCGAACTGCAGCAGCATCGGCTTGCGGCCGGTCACCTGGGTGTACGGCGGCGCGTCGAAGCGCGACAATGCGTCCAGGTACGCGTGCCAGTCCTTCGGCACCGGATTGCGGACCATCCACCGGGAGATCCGGCTGGTCCCCGACGCCAGGGCGCTCGCCGTGATGCGGGAGTCGATGCCGTACAGGACGGCACCCATGGCCGCGCCCCAGCTGTGGCCGGCGAACCCGGCTCGCGACCCGTCGCAGTCCGAGCGGCGGATCAGCAGGTCGTACGCGCGGCGCAGCGCCACCACGGAGTCGACCACCACCTTGCTGTCGGCGACCGGGTCGCCCGACGGCTTGAGCGGCAGCTCCGGCACGCACACCAGCGCCCCCAGCCGGGCGAGCGCCATCCCCTCCTTGAGCAGGGTGTCGCGGTCGCCGTCGCTGCCGTGCGCGTACACCACCGCGGGCAGGCGGCCGGTGAACTTCTCCGGACCCAGCACGTAGGCCGGGATCTCCTCGCGACCCCTCGTGTCGGAGAACGTGATGTCCTCCAGGATCACGCCGTCGCCCGTCCGCTTGTCGGTCAGCTGGGCGTTGAGCGTCGCCTTGGAGTCGTACGAGTAGAGCTTCTTCAGCTCTGCGATCGGCACGGCGGCGGGCACGTACGCCGAGGGGTCGAACGTGGGGGACGGCTGGACCGCGCCGGAGGAGCCCGGCGCCGCGCCGCCCTTCACGTCAGGTGTATCCGACTCCCCGGCGCACGCTTGGACCAGCATCGCTGCCAGTCCCGCCACCCCGATGTGCAACACCCCGCGACGCCGCACCGCACTCCTCCATGGGCTCGCCCGAACTTCGAGACCATGACGGTACCGGCGTCGCTTTCTCCTACATGACAGACTGTCGAGTTCGCCCCCCGGTTGCGTTTTCCGCCCGGTGTCTCTCGGGTGTTTTTGAGGGGTCGAGGCGCCGGAAAGTGTCGGGGGGTACGGGTAACGTCTTGGGCGTGACTACAGGTGTGACGGGCGTTCAGCCGCCGACGGCGAAGCAGGTTCCGCACGAGCGGACGCACCACGGCGACACCGTGGTCGACGAGTTCTTCTGGCTGCAGGACAAGGAAGACCCAGACACGGTCGCCTATCTCGAGGCGGAGAACGCGTTCACCACCGCGGCGACCGCGCACCTGGAGAGCCTGCGCGAGACGGCGTTCAGCGAGATCAAGTCCCGCACCAAGGAGACCGACCTCTCGGTGCCGACCCGCAAGGGCGGCTTCTGGTATTACACGCGCACCGAAGAGGGCAAGCAGTATGGCATCCACTGCCGGGTCCCGGTGGAGGCCGGCCAGGCCGCCCCGCCCGACCTCGGCGACGGCGGCGCCCTGCCCGGCGAGCACGTCCTCCTCGACGGCAACGCCCTCGCGGGCGACTCGGAGTTCTTCGCCCTGGGCACGTTCGACATCAGCCCTGACAGCCGCCTCCTGGCCTACAGCACCGACTTCGCCGGCGACGAGCGCTTCACGCTGCGCGTCAAGGACCTCGACACGGGCGAGCTGCTGCCCGACACCGTCGAGGGCGCGTTCTACGGCTCGGCCTGGTCCGCCGACGGCTCCACGCTCTTCTACATCACCATCGACGAGGCGTGGCGGCCGAACAAGATCTGGCGGCACGCCATGGGCACCGACTCCTCCGCCGACGTGGTGGTCCACGAGGAGACCGACGAGCGCTTCTGGGTCGGCGTCGACCTGACCCGCTCCGAGCGCTTCATCCTCATCGACATCCACAGCAAGGTCACCAGCGAGGTCCTGGTCATCCCGGCCGACGCGCCGACCAGCCCGCCGCAGTCGATCGCGCCGCGCCGGCAGGGCGTGGAGTATTCGGTGGAGCACCACGGTCACCGGTTCCTGATCCTGCACAACGACGGCGCGGAGGACTTCGCCCTGTCGTACACGTCCGCCGACGCGCCCGGCGCCTGGACGACGCTCATCGAGCACGAGCCCGGCACCCGGCTGCTCGGCGTCGACGCGTTCTCCGGCCACCTGGTCGTCTCGCTGCGCCGCGACGGGCTCACCGGCATCCGGGTCGTGCCGCTGCAGGGCGCCGCCTCCTACGACATCGCCTTCCCCGAGCCGATCTACTCCGCGGGCCCCGAGGCCAACCTCGAATACGACACCACCTCGTTCCGCCTGCACTATGTCTCGCTGGTCACGCCCGACTCGGTCTTCGACTGCAACCTCGACAGCGGCGAGCTGACCCTGCGCAAGCAGAAGCCGGTCCTGGGCGAGTTCGACCCGTCCCGCTACGAGCAGCACCGCGAGTGGGCCCTCGCCGAGGACGGCACCCGCGTCCCGATCTCCATCGTGGCCCGGACCGGCACTCCCCGCGACGGCTCGGCACCCGCCGTCCTGTATGGCTACGGCTCCTACGAGGCGTCGATGGACCCGTGGTTCTCCATCCCGCGCCTGTCCCTGCTCGACCGCGGCGTCGTCTTCGCCGTCGCCCACATCCGCGGCGGCGGCGAGATGGGCCGCCGCTGGTATGACGAGGGCAAGCTGCTCGCGAAGCGGAACACCTTCACCGACTTCGTCGCCTGCGCCGAGCACCTGGTCAAGGCCGGCTGGACGTCGTCGGACAAGCTCGTCGCCCGTGGCGGCTCCGCCGGCGGCCTGCTCATGGGCGCCGTGGCCAACATCGCCCCGGAGGCGTTCGCGGGCATCGTCGCCCAGGTCCCGTTCGTCGACGCCCTCAACACCATCCTCGACCCGTCGCTCCCGCTGACCGTCACCGAGTGGGAGGAGTGGGGCAACCCGCTCGCCGACCCCGAGGTGTACGCGTACATGAAGTCCTACACCCCCTACGAGAACCTGTCGGCCCGCCCGTATCCGGCGATCCTGGCCGTGACCAGCCTCAACGACACCCGCGTCCTCTACCACGAGCCGGCCAAGTGGGTGGCCCGCCTGCGCAGCCTCTCGCCCGACTCCGACGTCCTGCTCAAGACCGAGATGGGCGCCGGCCACGGCGGCCCGAGCGGCCGCTACGACGCCTGGCGCGAGGAGGCGTTCATCACCGCCTGGGTCCTGGACCGCGTAGGCCTGGCCTGACCGCCTGCCCAGCGCTTTCTTCGTCGGCCCGCCTCGCACCCGGGGCGGGCACGGCCGGCCGTCGGTCGCCGCTGGGCAGGTCGCCGCACCCGCCCAGCGGCGGGCCTGGGTCACGCTTTCGCAGGCCAGGTGGGCAGGCCGGCCCTGCGCCCGATCGCAGGCCAGGTGGTCAGGCGGGCCGGCCTGCGCCCGCCCGATCGCTGGTCAGGGGGCGGCTTGCGCTCGATCGCTGGTCAGGCGGGCCGGCCTGCGCCTGACTCATCCGGCCGAGCGGATGGGCACGTCCTGCTGTGCAGGAGAGGGCGGCCGCGCCTGGCTTCTCCGGAAGATCCGACTTTTCGGGCAGGACAGTCGGGAGCACGCGCCGGGTGAGCCGCGCCTGGCCGTCCGGTAGGACAGCGGGCAAACCCAGTCCGTCAGCGGACCGGGTCGCGGACCTTGATCTGGACCGTCCGGCCTGGCAGGCGTCACGCCGGTCATGTCCGTTGCGGCGGCGGCCCGGTCCGCTGTGGTCCGGCCGGTTGCTGTGCCGTTGCGTCGCGTTCGGAATCCGCCCGCTGCATCAGGTGCACCGCCGGTGCCAGGTGATTCGGGTGTGCTGGCCGATGCCGCCGGATCGAGAGTGGCGCGACGCCTCCGGACGACCGCAGCATTGCCGCCCGCCGAACTCGGCCGCCAGCCTCCCGAACGCATGGAACCTCACCCGCCGGCAACACCTTCGCGCGATGCCGCAAGATCGAGGGACGGATCTGGCCGTCCCCGTGACCCGTTCCATCCTTCGATCACCGTGCCGGTGGGCACTGTGGTGTTGCGGCGGTGCTTGGTGTCCGTTCGGCTTGATCGAGAGACAGTTCTGGCTGTGATCGCGACCGGATCCGCCTTTTGATCACCGCGCCGGCGGGCGGCCCCGGTTGCCGTGGGTTCAATCGTGGCGCTGTCTTGAACTTGGGTGCGGTGCTTCCGGGCGCGTGAGCCTCGGGCCGCAAGGTCGAAGGGTGGATCGGGCCGTCATCGTGACCCGTTCCATCCTTCGATCACCGTGTTGCGGAGGGGTTAGCGGCGGAAGGCCCAGAGCTTGCTGAGCTGGTAGTTGATCAGGGGGGCGACGACGATCAGGATCGCCTGGGAGATGAGGACGGGGATGTGGAAGACCTCGACGAGGAGGGGGAGGCCGAGCATGGTGAACGCGAGGGCCCACAGGCAGACCACGTAGAACTTCAGGAAACCCGAGATGATCGGGCCCTTCGACTGGAAGACGAAGTGGCGCTGCAGCGGGTAGGTGCAGACGGCGCAGATGAAGTTGGCGATGATCGTGGGCACCAGGTAGTGCAAGTGGTCGCGGGTCAGCAGGTAGACGGCCGCGAAGCTGACGTAGTAGGTGACCGCGGAGACGCCGCCGACGCCGAGGTAGCGGATGCGGCGGTCGTTGTAGAGCAGGATCGCGGTGCGGACGAGCCAGGAGTGGTGGGAAGCGGCGGGCTCGGCCGAGGAGGAGGCGCCGGGGCGTGATCCGAGGTCGAGGGCCTCGGGGAGGCGGGCGTCGCGGGCGTCGGGGACCGCCGGTGGCGTGCTGCCCCGCGCCGCCAGGCTGAGAGCGTCGGGGAGGGCGGGGCCGCCGTCCATGGTTTCGGTCATCCGCGCGGGTTGTAGGACTCGACCGCGGTGACGACCAGGTCGATGTCGGCCTCGGACATGCCGCCGTACAGCGGCAGGCGCAGCAGCCGGTCGGCGACGTCCTCGGTGACGGGGCAGCCGCCGGGGCCGGTGCGGCCGAACTTCACGCCGGCCGGGGCGAAGTGCAGCGGCTGGTAGTGGAAGGTGCCCAGGACGCCGTGGCCGAGGAGGTGCTTGAGCATCCCCTGGCGGCTCTCGAGGTCAGGCAGGAGCAGGTAGTACAGGTGGGCCGGCTGCGAACGGTCGCCGGGGACCGTCGGCTGGGTGACGCCGTGCTCGGCGGCCCAGGTGGCCAGGCGCTGGTGGTAGCTGTCCCAGATGTGGGAGCGCCGGCGCTGGATGTCGGTGAACTGCTCCAGCTGCGCGGTGAGGAACGCGGCGAGCAGGTCCGACGGCAGGTAGGACGAGCCGATGTCGATCCAGCGATACTTGTCGACCATGCCGCGGAAGAACTGGCCGCGGTTGGTGCCCTTCTCGCGGATGATCTCGGCGCGCTCGAAGTAGGTGTCGTCGTTGAAGATGAGGGCGCCGCCCTCGCCGCACTGCACGTTCTTCGTCTCGTGGAAGCTCTGGGTCGCCATCGCGCCGATGGAGCCGAGCTTGCGGCCACGGTACGTGCCGCCGATGCCGTGCGCGTTGTCCTCGATGACCACGAGGCCGTGCCGCTGGGCGATCGCCTCGATCTCGTCCATCTCGACGGCGACGCCGGCGTAGTGCACGACGACGATCGCCTTGGTGCGCGGGGTGACGGCGGCCTCGACCAGGCGCTCGTCGAGGTTGAGCGTGTCGGGGCGGCAGTCGACGAAGACCGGCACGGCGCCGCGGAGCGCGTAGGCGTTGGCGGTCGAGCAGAACGTGAACGACGGCACGATGACCTCGTCGCCCGGCTCCAGGTCCAGCAGCAGCGCGGTCATGTCCAGCGCGTGCGTGCAGGAGGTGGTCAGCAATGAGTGCTTGGCGCCGAGGATCTCGGTGAGCAGCGCGCTCGCACGCTTCGTGTAGGGCCCGTCACCGGTGAGCGGCCCATTCGTCATTGCCTGCTGGATGTACCCGGTCTCGGCACCCGTCAGATAGGCCTTGTTGAATGGGACGGCGAGCTGGTTCGTGGGGGTCACTGCTGGAGCCTACCTAATGGTGTGTGGTCATGCCGACGGCAGTTCATACACCACGGCGACCCCCGACCGGTAACGTTCGGTAGCGAAGGTCGACAGCTGTGGTGAAACGTTGTTCTGGCTTTCGTCAACGAACAGCCAGCGTACCCCGTAGCGGTCGCGCAGGATGCCCACCGTTTGGGGTGACGGACTGCTGAACGCTGCGTCATTGTCCGCGAGGATCTCGGGGCGCCAGTAGGGGATGGATCCGACCCACATGCCGAGCCGCTCGGCCTGGACGTGGGCGGTCGTGGTGAAGCCCCAGCCCTCGACGAGCATGCGCCGCTCGCTGTACGCCGTCATCGAGAAGTGCAGATCCGAGCACTCCTTGTTCCACAGCTGGCAGTGCGCGTTGGTGGCGACGAGGTCGTCGGGGTCGGAGTGGTCGCGCAGCCAGCGGCCGGCCTCCAGGACGCCCTTGGAGACGATGACCTCACCCTTGGCGTTCACGACGTTCTTCCAGCCGGCGTGGTTGGAGTCCCAGAGGACCTGGTAGTAGTTCTGGAACGTCGTGTTGATCGCGAAACCCGCGAGCAGGGCGACGACCAGGGCGACCGTCATGCCCCGCAGCGCCGGCAGCCGGCGCCGGGCGAGCAGCAGCGCGACCGCGACGACGACCGCGGCGGTCGCGAGCGCCGCGTAGGGCAGGACGACGGCGCGAGTCAGCGCCGCCTCGGAGCCGGTGCTGTGGACGGTCGGCACGTCGGTGCGGCCGGCGCGGATGACGACCTGGGTGATCGCCATGCCGAGCACGACGAAGCCGATCAGCGCTCCCGCGCGGCGGACGGTCATCCGCCCGGCGGGCAGCAGCGCGTGGAGGCCGACGATCGCGGCGACGGCGAGGTACGGCCGGCCGCCCTCGACGAAGAACCGCTGGCTGTCGCCGGACTGGCCGGTCAGGAGCGTGGCGGCGGCGCCGGCGACGCCGACCCCGATCATGGCCACGACCGCCGGCTCAGGCAGGCGGCGGCGCACCAGGCCGGCGAGCCCGCCCCAGATGCACACCCAGCAGAAGATGAGCAGGACGCCCAGGACGAGCTTGTCCCGGTAGCCGGTGGTGCCCGCGAGGGCGCCGGCGACGAGCGCGGTGAACGGCTTGAGCTCGGTGCCCTGGCTGGTGCCGCCGAAGAGCACGAGCTGCGCGAAGACCAGCCCGCCGAACGTGATGCCGAGGCCGGTCAGGGCGCCGCGGTGCAGGGTGCGGTGGAAGACCAGCTCGACGGCGACGACCAGCAGCAGCCCGCAGAACAGCAGCGGCAGGTAGATCGCCTTGGCGCCCATCACCCCGCACAGCAGGAGGGTGAAGAGGATCCAGCCGCGCGGGTCGCGCCACTGCCGGGCCGGGGCCCGGAGCCGGTCGACGAGCACGATCATCAGCGGCACCATGAGCAGCGCGCCGAAGGTCTGGGTCGGCCCGGTCCACACGGTGAGCTTCAGCGACGAGCCGTCCTCCAGCGAGCTGAACGCGAGGTTCACGAAGAAGTCCCAGGCCACCCAGTTGTACGGGGTGGGTGACAGCGCGAACAGGGTCAGCACGCTCGCCGCGACGCCGCTCCACCAGCCGCCGGTCACCTTGCGGGCCAGGACGGCGACGAGCACGGCGAACGCCATCAGCATCGGCAGCACCGACAGCCGCAGCAGCAGGACCTGCGGCTCGATCCCCGTCACCCAGCTGGACGCGGCCATCTCGGGATAGACGAACCAGTGGTAGTAGAGCGGCTCGTCGGTGATCCACGGGACCACCATCGGCATGTGGTGCTTCGCCTCGCCGAGGAGCGCGAGGTGGAAGGTGGAGTCGGTGTCGGGCGTCGAGTTGTACGGGTAGCGCAGCCCGTACTGGCGGTAGAACTTGAAGCTCCACAACAGCGTCATGCCGGCGATCAGCGTGAGCGCCCAGCGCCACAGCAGCGGCGGCACCGGGGCGTCGGCGGCGGTCCGCCAGTACCGGCGCAGCGACGGCACCAGCAGAAACACCGCCACCGTGCCGATCGGCCAGGCGAGCACCAGCAGCGGCAGTCCGAGCAGCCGGGCGCCGATGTAGACGAAGACCTCGCCGACGTAGCCGAGGGCGAGGCCGGCCGCGACGTCGGCGACGAAGAACCCGCCGCCGCGGTGGAGGAGGCGCCACCACAGCGTGCCCGGCAGCGCGATGCCGGCCGCCAGGTACAGCGTGAACACGGCCGTGGTCGCGGGCGGGACCTCGAAGAACCACAGGGTCGCGACCGTGACCAGCCACAGCAGCCCGGCGGGCAGCCAGCCGGACGTCAGGACGCTGGGCCACCGGCCGCGGTCCGGGCCGGGGGAACTGCTCGGCAAGGGCGCGGCGGGTGCGGTGGCTTCGGTCGGCGTCTGCACGGTCTTGAGCCCCCCGAGACAATGGCGTTTGGCGCTGAGCAGGTTACCTGACGGTTCCGGTCAGGTGTGGCCTGCCGGAACGCCCATCATGCACCCCGTAATCCCACCCACCACCCTGTGCGACCGCGGTGAAGCCGACCGTGGCGGGCAACAGGATCGGCGTCTTGAAGGCGACGTCCACGGTGTACGAGTCGGGCAGGCGCCCCTCCAGCGCGGCGAGGCAACGGGCCTTCGTCCACATGCCGTGCGCGATCGTGCGGGGAAAGCCGAACACCTTCGCCAGCAGGCGCGAGGTGTGGATCGGGTTGCGGTCGCCGGACACGGCCGCGTAGTCGGTGCCCACCCGCCGCGGCACCCGCCACACGGCGTTCGGCGCCGGCGGCTCGGCGGCCGGACGGGGGGCAGCCGCCGAGGCTCCCGAGCCGGTCCGGCGGAGGTAGGTGGACGTGTCCGAAAAGACCGGATCCCCGTCGATCGTCGCCGTCGTGACGACGTCCAGCTGGGTGCCGCGGTCGTGCGGTCGCAGCGCGCCGGCTCGTACAGACACCGAGAACGCGGCGGAGGAGGGCAGCGGACGCAAGAGCTCGATCCGGTTCGCCACGTGGACCAGTCCGAGCACCGGAAACGGGAAGTCCGGCGCGGTCATCAGCGCCATGGCCAGGGGAAACGCGACGGCGTGCAGGTAGGTGGCGGGCAGCTCGTCGCGGAGCCGGAAGCCGCAAACCCGGTTGTACTGCGCCAGGTGCGCCCGGTCGACGGTGACGGCCTCGACCGTGAGCTCGCGCTCCGGCAGCACAGGATCGGCGGCGACCGCACGCCGTAGCGCCGCGGCGCGGTACAGGGGGCCCAGGCGGGGCATCCGGTCGAGCGGAGCCGGCATCTCAGGCGCCCAGCAGGCTCTGCCCGCACACCCGGACGACGTTGCCGTTGACCCCGCCGGACGCCGGGTGCGCCAGCCACGCGATGGTCTCGGCGACGTCGACGGGCAGGCCGCCCTGCGACATGCTGTTCATGCGGCGGCCCGCCTCGCGGATGAACATGGGCATCGCGGCGGTCATCTTCGTCTCGATGAAGCCGGGCGCGACCGCGTTGAGGGTCAGGCCGGCCGCGGCGAGCGCCGGCGCGTGCGCCTGCACGAGGCCGATGACGCCGGCCTTGGACGTGGCGTAGTTGGTCTGGCCGCGGTTGCCGGCGATGCCGGAGACGGAGGAGACGGCGACGATCCGGCCGTTGCCGCCGAGCAGCTTCTCCGCGAGGAGCACCTCGTTGATCCGCTCCTGGCTGCCGAGGTTGACGTCGAGGACGGACTGCCACTGGGCGGCGTCCATCCGGCCGAGCGTCTTGTCGCGGGTGATGCCGGCGTTGTGCACGAAGATGTCGGCGTGCACGTGCCGGGTCGCGATGAAGTCCGCGAGCCGCCGCGGCGCGTCGGCGGCGGTGAGGTCGAGCTGCAGCGCGGTGCCCTTGAGCTCGTTGGCGACCCGGGTGAGGTCCTCGCCGGCCGCGGGCACGTCGAGGCAGACCACGTGCGCGCCGTCGCGGGTGAGCACGCGGGCGATCGCCGCGCCGATGCCCCGGGCGGCGCCGGTGACGATCGCGGTCTTGCCGACGAGCGGCTGGTCCCAGTCCTCGGGGACGTCGATCGCGGCCGGCCCGACCCGGATGACCTGCCCCGACACGTACGCCGAACGCCCCGACAGCAGGAACCGCAGCGTCGACTCGATCGCATCCTCGGCGCCGGGCGCGACGTAGACCAGCTGCGCGGTGCCGCCCCGGCCGACCTCCTTGCCGACGGACCGCACGAAGCCCTCGAGAGCCCGCTGGGCGGTGGCCTCACGGGCGTCGGCGCACAGCTCCGGCTGGCTGCCCAGCACGACGACCCGGCCGGACGAGCGCAGCGTGCGGATCAGCGGGTGGAAGAAGTCGTACAGGGTGCGCAGGCCGTCGGTGTCGACGATGGCGGTGGCGTCGAACACGAGCGCCGCGGTGGGCCCTTCCGACGGCGCCCCCAGCTTCTCCAGCAGCTTGCGGACCGGCTCGACGAGGCGCCCGCCGCCGCTGACCACGACCTGCCCGTCGACGGGCGCCGAGCCCGGATCGTGCCGCCGCAGCTTCGGCGGGTCTGGCAGGCCGAGCCGCCTGACGAAGAACTTCCCGGCGCCCGAGTGGGCGAAGCTGGCGTAACGATCGGACATTGCAGTGCCTCCCCAGTCACAACAATCGCGCTAACCTACTCACCAGTAGGCTAACGCCGGCCTGCCCGTCGCACTGGAGGAGAATCCGATGGCCCCGAATCGAGTGGCGATCGTCGGCGGTAATCGCATCCCCTTCGCGCGCTCGGGCAGTGCCTACGCCACTGCATCAAACCAGGACATGCTGACTGCCGCTATAGACGGACTCGTGGCGCGGTTCGGCCTGGCAGGAGTGCGACTCGGCGAGGTCGCGGCGGGTGCGGTGCTCAAACACAGCCGCGATTTCAACCTCACGCGGGAATCCGTGCTCGGGTCCCGCCTCGACCCGCGGACTCCCGCGTACGACGTCCAGCAGGCGTGCGGAACCGGACTCGAGGCCGCCATCCTCGTCGCCAACAAGATCGCCCTCGGGCAGATCGACGCCGGCATCGCCGGTGGCGTCGACACCACCTCCGACGCGCCCCTCGGCGTCAACGAGGACATGCGGCGGGTCTTCATGGAGCTCAACCGGGCCCGGTCGCTCGGCGCGCGGCTCCGCGCGGTCAGCAAGCTGCGCCCGACCCAGCTCAAGCCCGACATCCCGCGCAACTCCGAGCCCCGCACCGGGCTGTCGATGGGCGACTCCGCCGCGCTGACCGCACTGGAGTTCGGGATCACCCGGGCCGCCCAGGACGAGCTGGCGCTCGCGTCGCACCTGCAGCTCGCCGCCGCCTACGGGCGCGGCTTCTTCGACGACCTGGTCACGCCGTACCTCGGCCTCCAACGCGACCAGAACCTGCGCCCCGACACCTCCCTGGAGCGCCTCGGCACGCTGAAGCCCGTCTTCGGCCGCGGGAAGTCGGCGACCATGACCGCCGGCAACTCGTCACCGCTGACGGACGGCGCGGCGGTCGTGCTCCTGGCGTCCGAGCAGTGGGCCGCCTCGCGCAACCTCCCGGTCCTCGCCTGGTTCGACACGGCGGAGACCGCGGCGGTCGACTTCGTGCACGGTGGCGACGGCCTGCTGATGGCGCCGGCGTACGCGGTGCCGCGCATGCTCGCCCGCACGGGCCTCAGGCTGCAGGACTTCGACTTCTACGAGATCCACGAGGCGTTCGCGTCGCAGGTGCTCGCCACCCTGAAGGCGTGGGAGGACCCGGCGTTCTGCAAGGAGCGCCTCGGCCTCGACGAGCCGCTCGGCGCCGTCGACCGCTCCCGGCTCAACGTCAACGGCTCCTCCCTCGCCGCCGGCCACCCGTTCGCCGCGACCGGCGGCCGGATCGTGGCGACCCTGGCCAAGCTCCTCGCCGAGCGCGGCTCCGGGCGCGGCCTCATCTCCATCTGCGCCGCCGGCGGGCAAGGGGTGACCGCGATCCTGTCCAGGTGAGCGGCGGCCCTGATTCACCCATATCGTTGACGCATGACGATCCAGCCGACGATGCTCCGGCCGCCGACGCCCCGACCCGGCTGGCAGGTCGCCGTCGGCCTGATCCTCACCCTGCCCGCGTTCGTCCTGCTCCTGACGTCCTACGTCGAGCCGCTGTACTGGACCGTCACGTCCAGCTTCCGCAAGCTCAACGGGCTGCGGCTGACCGAGGGCGGCGACAGCGTCGGCTGGGACAACTACGACACCGCGTATTCGCGCGGGCTCGCCGACGCGCACTGGTTCACCCTGAGCCTCGCCGTCGTGCCGATCCTGCTGGTCCTGCTGCTGGCGCCGGCCATCGCCTGGGCCGCGCACGCCGGCGGCACGTGGGCGCGGTGGGTCACCCGGGTCGCGCTCGCCCTGCCCCTCGTGGCCTTCGCCCCCGTGGCGATCGCCGTCGCGCTGCGCGAGTCGTCCACCCGGGCGTCGTACTGGCTGGGCACGTTCGGCCTGGTCGTCGCGCTCGCCGCGACCGCCTACCTGGCCGCGCTGCGCCGCCGCACCCTCGACTCCACCCGCAGCCCGATCCCCGCCGCGCTGGTCGTCGGCGGCCTGGCCGTGCTCACCGTCGTCGCGGTCGCGCTGCAGGACTTCACGTACTCCTTCATCGGCGGCTTCGGCACCAGGGCCGACCTCAGCCCGGCCCGCCTCATGTACGAGACCTCCTTCCGCACGATGACCTTCGGCGTCGGCGCGGCCGCGTCCGTGACGCTCCTCGTGCCGCTGATCCTGCTCGGCCTCGCCGCCACCCTGCTGGTGATCCTGCCCGGCACCCGCCTCGAGGTGGACCCCGCCGCCCCTCGCGCACAGAAGACCCCGCCGCTCGTGCCGTGGATCGTCGGCGGCGTCCTGCTGCTCGCCACGCTCGGCACGGTCATCTCCGGCCTGGGCCCCTGGCTGTCGCACATCACCGAGACCGGCCGGCCCGGCACCCCCTCCACCTGGGTCAACACCTGGCTGCCGCCGGTCGTCTCCACCCTCGTCGGGGTCACCGTCGCCGCCCTGGCCGCGTTCGGCATCAGCGGCCTGCGCCCCTTCGGCCGGCACAGCGAGTGGCTGCTGCTGCCCTTCGGCCTGTTCCTCTTCGTCGGCTCCGCCCCGCTCGCGCTGCGCAACTTCGCCGCCGGCGTCACCGCCGACCGCCTCGACTCCTTCATCGGCCTCATCCCGCCGTCCCGCGTGGCGATCCCGGCCCTGTTCATCCTGGCGCTGCTCTTCCGCGGCCAGGCCCAGCGCCGTGAGGTCCTGCTGCAGGAGGGGCACCGCGCCCCCTGGACCGGCGTCCTGCTGCCCGCGCTGCCGATGCTGGCGCTGGCGTACGTGGCGACGTGGCTGGTCCAGGCCCAGGACCTGATCTGGCCCCTGGTCACCGCCGCCGGCGACCACCCCACCGCGCAGAACGCCCTCGTGCAGTCCCTGTTCGTCCGCCGCGCCCCCGACGAGCTGCCCTACGCGCAGCTGCTCCCGCTGTGGCTGCTCGTCCTGCTCTTCCTGGCCGCGGTCGCCGCGCAGCTGCTGTACCTGGACCGCGTCGCCCTGCGCGTCGGCCTCCCCGAACGCGACCACCCGCCCCGCACGTGACGGCATCGGGCCGCGCCGGCATTCCCGGGCGCGACCACCCGCCCCGCACCAGGGCACACCGGGCGGGAGAGAATAGGGCACGTGATTCCTAATGTGCTTGCTGGTCGGTATGCGTCGCCGGAGCTCGTGGCGATCTGGTCGCCTGAGGAGAAGGTGCGGTTGGAGCGGCGGCTGTGGCTGGCCGTGCTCACCGCACAGCGGGACCTCGGGGTGGCGGTGCCGGACGGTGTGGTCGAGGACTACCGGCGGGTGCTCGACGACGTCGACCTGCACAGCATCGCGGAGCGGGAGCGGGTCACCCGGCACGACGTGAAGGCGCGGATCGAGGAGTTCTCCGCGCTCGCCGGGCACGAGCACATCCACAAGGGCATGACCTCGCGCGACCTGACCGAGAACGTCGAACAGCTGCAGATCCGCAGGTCGCTGGAGCTGGTCCGGGACCGGATGGTGGCGGCGCTCGCCCGGCTCGCGGCGCGGGCCCGGCAGTACGACGACCTGGTCATGGTCGGCCGGTCGCACAACGTGGCGGCGCAGGCGACCACCCTCGGCAAGCGGTTCGCCAGCGCCGCCGAGGAGCTGCTCATTGCGTACCGGCGAATCGACGACCTCCTGCGGCGCTATCCGCTGCGGGGGATCAAGGGCCCGGTCGGCACGGCGGCGGACCAGCTGGACCTGCTCGGCGGCGACGCCGGGAAGGCCGCGGAGCTGGAGCGGCGGGTGGCGGAGCACCTCGGGTTCGGCACCGTGCTGACCAGCGTCGGCCAGGTGTACCCGCGCTCGCTGGACTTCGACGTGGTGTCGGCGCTCGCGCAGGCGGTCGCGGGGCCGTCGAGCCTGGCGACCACGATCCGGCTCATGGCCGGTTACGAGCTGGCCACCGAGGGCTTCAAGCAGGGCCAGGTCGGGTCGTCGGCGATGCCGCACAAGATGAACACGCGCTCGTGCGAGCGGGTCAACGGGCTCGCCGTGATCACCCGGGGTTACCTGTCGATGGTCGGCGAGCTGGCCGGCGACCAGTGGAACGAGGGCGACGTGTCGTGCTCGGTGGTCCGCCGGGTGGCGCTGCCGGACGCGTTCTTCGCCGTCGACGGGCTGTTCGCCACGTTCCTGACCGTTCTGGACGAGTTCGGGGCGTATCCGGCGGTCGTCGCCCGGGAGCTGGACCGCTACCTGCCGTTCCTGGCGACCACGCGGGTCCTGGTGGCGGCCGTCTCACGCGGCGTGGGCCGTGAGGATGCTCACGAAGCGATCAAGGAGCACGCCGTCGCGGTGGCGCTCGCCATGCGCGAAAAGGGCATCCAGGACAACGACCTCCTGCGGCGGCTGGCCGGCGACGAGCGGCTACGGTTGACCCAGGACGAGATCGACGCCCTGGTGGCCGACCCGCAGCAGTTCGTCGGGGCGGCATCCGCGCAGGTCAGCGCCGTTGTGGCGCAGATCGAGGCGATCGTCGCGGAGCACCCCGGGGCCGGGGCGTACGTGCCGCCGCCCATCCTGTGAACAGAAGATCTTGACAGCGGGGCGGGCCGCTAAGATGCGTGGCGGGCGATATTTCGGGCGTCGCCGCAGGGGTCATCGAGCCGGTGATCTGCGGCGTTGCCCCGCCCGGTAGGCTCGTGTCGCTCGCCCTCGAGCGCCCGACTCAACTGTCAGGAGTGCCCCGTGGCCCGCGTCGTGGTGGACGTCATGCTCAAACCGGAGATCTTGGACCCCCAGGGTCAGGCGGTCGCGAACGCGCTGCCACGTCTCGGCGTCGCCGACGTGGCATCCGTCCGCATCGGCAAGCGGATCGAGATCGAGTTCGACGGCGCCGCCGACCTCGACCGGGCCCGCGAGATCGCCGACAAGCTCCTCGCCAACCCGGTGATCGAAGACTTCACCCTGCGGGTCGAGGAGACGCCGACCGAGGGCGAGCAGCAGTGACCGCCAGGATCGGTGTCGTCACGTTCCCCGGCTCGCTCGACGACCGGGACGCCGCCCGTGCCGTGCACCTGACCGGCGCCGTGCCGATCTCGCTCTGGCACGCGGACTCCGAGTTGTACGGCGTGGACGCCGTCATCCTGCCGGGTGGCTTCTCCTACGGCGACTACCTGCGCGCCGGCGCGATCGCCCGGTTCTCCGCCGTGATGGAGTCGATCATCAAGGCGGCCAGCGACGGCCTGCCCGTGCTCGGCATCTGCAACGGCTTCCAGGTGCTGTGCGAGGCCCACCTGCTGCCGGGTGCGCTGACCCGCAACCAGCACCTGCACTTCCGCAACCGGGACCAGTCGCTGCGCGTGGAGAGCACCGCGACCGCGTGGACGGGCGGGTTCCAGCACGGCCAGGAGATCGTCATCCCGGTCAAGAACGGCGAAGGCTGCTACATGGCCGACGAGCACACGCTCGACGAGCTCGAAGGCGAGGGACGGGTCGTCGCGCGGTACATCCGCGGCAACCCCAACGGCTCGCTGCACGACATCGCCGCCATCACCAACGCTGCCGGCAACGTCGTCGGGATCATGCCCCACCCGGAGCACGCGGTCGAGGTGCTGACCGGTCCGTCGATCGATGGGCTGGGCATCTTCACGTCCGTGCTCGCACACCTGGGAGCTCGTGTATGACCGCCACAACGGGTTTCGACACCGTCTCGCACGCCGCGGAGACCTCCGACGAGGAGCAGCCCTACGAGGAGCTCGGCCTCCGCGAGGACGAGTACGAGCGGATCAAGCAGATCCTCGGCCGCCGCCCCACGTCGTCCGAGCTCGCCATGTACTCGATCATGTGGAGCGAGCACTGCTCGTACAAGAGCAGCAAGGTCCACCTGCGGCAGTTCAGCGAGAAGGCGCCGAAGTCGGACCTGATGCTGGCCGGCATCGGGGAGAACGCCGGGGTCATCCGGATCTCCGACGAGATCGCGGTCACGTTCAAGGTCGAGTCGCACAACCACCCGAGCTTCGTCGAGCCCTACCAGGGTGCGGCGACCGGCGTCGGCGGCATCGTCCGCGACATCCTCGCCATGGGCGCCCGCCCGGTCGCCGTGATGGACCCGCTGCGCTTCGGCGCCGCCGACCACGAGGACACCAAGCGCGTCCTGCCCGGGGTCGTCGCGGGCGTCGGCGGCTACGGCAACTGCCTCGGCCTGCCCAACATCGGCGGCGAGGTCGTCTTCGACCCCTGCTACCAGGGCAACCCGCTGGTCAACGCGCTGTGCGTCGGCGTGCTGCCGGTCAACCGGCTGCAGAACAAAGAGGCGCACGGCCCCGGCAACGTCGTGGTCCTGCTCGGCGCCAAGACCGGCCGCGACGGCATCGGCGGCGTGTCGGTGCTGGCCAGCGCCACCTTCGACAGCGACGGCCCGGCCCGGCGCCCGTCCGTGCAGGTGGGCGACCCGTTCATCGAGAAGCTGCTCATCGAGAGCTGCCTCGAGTTGTACGAGCGGGAGCTCATCGTCGGCGTGCAGGACCTCGGCGGCGCGGGCCTCACGTGCGCGCTGACCGAGACCAGCGCGTCCGCCGGCACCGGCATGGACATCAACCTCAACCTGGTGCCCCTGCGCGAGGCCTCGATGGACCCGCAGGAGGTCCTCGCCAGCGAGTCGCAGGAGCGCATGCTCCTCATCGTCGAGCCGTCGAAGCTCGACGAGGTGCTCCGCGTCGCCGAGCGCTGGGGCGTCATCGCCACCGCGATCGGCCGCGTCACCGAGGGCGGCCGCCTGGTCATCAGCTGGCACGGCGAGATCGTCGTCGACGTCCCGCCCGGCTCCCTCGTCGACGACGGCCCGGTCTACGCCCGGCCGATGCGCGAGCCCGCCGACCTGATCCTGCTGCAGGCCGACCGGGCCGAGACGCTGCCCCGGCCGCGCACCGGCGTGGAGCTGCGCGAGACGCTGCTGCGCCTGGCCGCCAGCCCCAACCTGTGCGACAAGAGCTGGGTCACCGAGCAGTACGACCGCTACGTGCAGGGCAACACGATCCTCGCCCAGCCGGAGAACTCGGGCATCATCCGCATCGACGAGCAGACCGGCCTCGGCATCGCGCTGTCGACCGACGGCAACGCCCGGTTCGCCCGCCTCGACCCGTACAACGGCGCGAAGCTCGCCCTCGCCGAGTCGTACCGCAACGTGGCCGCCTCCGGCGCGACGCCGCTCGCCGTGACCAACTGCCTCAACTTCGGCTCGCCGGAGGACCCGCAGGTCATGTGGCAGTTCGCCGAAGCGGTCCGGGGCCTCGCCGACGGCTGCGCCGAGCTCGGCATCCCCGTCACCGGCGGCAACGTCAGCTTCTACAACTCCACCGGCTCGCAGGCCATCCACCCGACCCCGGTCGTCGGCGTCCTCGGCGTGCTCTCCAACGTCGGCAACCGCGTTCCGATGGGCTTCGGCGGCGACAGCGACGTGATCATGCTGCTCGGCGAGACGCAGGAGGAGCTGTCCGGCTCCGAGTGGGCCTGGGTGACGCACAACCACCTCGGCGGCCAGCCGCCCAGGGTCAACCTGGTCCGCGAGCGCATCCTCGCCTCCGTCCTCACCGAGGCGGGCGAGCGGGGCCACCTCTCGTCGGCGCACGACCTCTCCGACGGCGGCCTGGCCCAGGCCCTCGTCGAGACGACACTGCGCTACGACCACGGCGCCAACATCACGCTGCCGGAGGGGCTGAACCCGTTCGTCGCGCTCTTCTCCGAGTCGACGGCCCGGGCGCTGGTCTCGGTGCCGCGCGGCCACGAGCAGGCGTTCACGGCGCTCTGCGCCCAGCACGGCCTGCCGGTGACCACCATCGGCACGGTCGACGGCCGCAGCCGGGCGCTGGACGTGCGGGGGCAGTTCACGATCTCCCTGGACGAGCTGCGCTCCGCGTGGAAGGGCACGCTGCCGTCGCTCTTCGGCGAGGTGTCGACGGAGGCTCCCGCGTACGAGCCGCCGGCTTCCGCTTCTTCGGACAATTCGGATAATTCCGATTCTTCGGGCGGTTCCAAGGCCGGGATCTTCGATCCGGTCGCCGCGCCCGAGGTGCCCGAGGTGCCGTCCGCGGTGTCCGGCGCTCCCGTCGCCGCCTCCCCGGACGCCGCGCCGGACGAGCCCGACGCCTGACGATGACCGAGGGCGTCTTCAGCCAGCCCGGCTCGGGCGCCCGGTTCGACTGGGGCCCGGCCGGCGCCGCTGAGCTGGCGCGCGTCTGCTCGGTCCTGGTCGTCGTCGACGTCCTGTCGTTCTCCACCGCGGTCGACATCGCCGTCGGCCGCGGTATCCGGGTCCACCCGTTCCCCTGGAGCGACCAGGCCCGCGCCTACGCCGACCGCATCGGCGCCGCCGTCGCCGTCGGCCGCAAGCAGGTCTCCGCGGGCTCCCCGTGGTCCCTCTCGCCGGCCGCCCTGCAGGCCGCCCCCTTCGTGGCCGAGCTGGTCCTGCCGTCCCCCAACGGCGCCTCCATCTGCTCCGCCGCGGCCTCCACCGGCGTCCCCGTCATCGCCGCCTGCCTGCGCAACGCGCCCGCCGTGGCCCGCTGGCTGCACTCCCAGGGCCACGGCACCCCGTCCACCCCCATCGGCGTCGTCGCCGCCGGCGAGCTCTGGCCCGACGGCACCCTCCGCCCCTGCGTCGAGGACCTCCTGGGCGCCGCCGCCGTCCTGGACGGCCTGTCCCTGCACGGCGTGCCCCTCTCGGTCGAGGCGGCGGTCACCCTCGCCGCCCTCGCCGCGGTCCGCGACGTCCCAGCCGCGGTCCGCCGCTGCGTCAGCGGCCAGGAGCTCATCTCCCGCGGCTTCACCGACGACGTAACCCTCGCCATCCAGTCCGGCACCTCCGACACCGTCCCGCTCCTCACCGGCCAGTCTTTTACCCCCGCGCAGTAATGCTGTAATTCCCCCCACCGCTCCGCGGCGGGGCCCGGCGGGGATTCTCACCCGCACCCCAATGCTCGCTGCGCTCGCACTGCCGGCGCTGCGCGCGGCAGCCTCACCCGCGTGCGCGCCGCATCCCGGTGGTCGCTGTGGTGCCGTGCCCACACGTCGGCCGGGGTTTCTGTCGTACCACTGTGCTTGAGTGTCGGTATGCCTCGACGTCGTGCTGTTGACGCTGCCTGGGCGGTGTATCGCACCGTCCGGGCGGGCTGCGTGTCACCCATGGCCGGCAGAAGCGGTGGGACGTGGGATTCGAGCCTACGGAGAGGTGGAACGCCTCACCGGGTTTCAAGACCGATGAAGGAAGCGGGCTTGATCTGCCCGAACCTTGCTGGTGTTCGTCTCCATGACGCGGCTCATGCATGCCGGATGAGCAACGTCCGGCTATGGGCTACAGGCGGGCGGCAGAAGGTTGCGCACCTGAGAGCTAGTCGCTCTCCTGAGCGGGAGAGGACGGCGGACCGCCGCGCAGATCCAGCGTAGTTCGGAGGACGAGAGCCTCGAAACGAAGCGCAGCACGGATGCGCCATCTTCCTAACTTAGGAAGATGGCTCGTTTTACTAGGAAGATGGGCCGCTGCGCGCCGGAGGCCACGTCACAGGTCTCGGTCGGTTGGCGAGCCCAGTGCAGTGATCCAGTTCAGGGTGCACTTCTTCCTCAACAGTGGCATCATCTTCCTAACTTAGGAAGACTTGCTTCCTGGTTAGGAAGATGGAGCTGACGTGACCGACGGACTTGAGGTCTTGATCATCGAGCTGCGCAAGTTTGGCTCAGAGGCCACGCGAGTTGAGGTTAAGTCAGCAGCAGCTGGGCTTCCCACCTCGGCCAGGGAGAGCTTGTCCGCCTTCAGTAATAGTCCAGGAGGAGGCACACTCATCCTCGGCTTGGACGACACTCCAGGCTTTCGACCTACTGGCCTAGCGGATCCACGCAAGATGCTCGCTGATCTCGCAGCCATGTGTAGGGACGACATTACTCCACCGCTCCAGCCGGAGCTAACGATTGGCGAAGTAGATGGTAATGCCGTAGTAGTCGCTCTGGTTAACGAACTTCCCCGTGAACAGAAGCCTTGCTACGTCACTAAAAAAGGAATCAACGGGGGCACCTACATCCGGGTGGGCGACTCGGATCGCCGACTTACTGCGGAAGAGGTTCATCAACTCATCGTCGAGCGTGGCCAGCCGATGTTCGATAGCGAGCCTGTTCCTGGGGCTACGTCCGACGATTTCGATCGGAATGCCATTGAAGCGTACATCTCCAGGCTGCGCGAACAAAATCCTCGCCTTTGGGGCAACGAGGACGATGAAACGGTTTTGAGAATGAATCGGGTAGTTGTCCCCGATGCATCAGGAGTGCTGCGTCCCTCTCTAGCCGGCCTTCTGTCTCTCGGGCACTATCCACAGCAGCATTTTCCTCAACTCAACGTTACCTTCGTCCACTATCCCACCGTGACGGGTGAAAGCTCGCCGTCGGGCGTCAGATTCTTGGATAATGTGAGTGTCAATGGATCGATTCCATACATGGCACGCGAGGCGCTCGCGGCAATCCAGCGGAATATGACTCGTCGGGCTTTAATTACAGGCGACGGCCGTCGAGACGTTTGGGAGTATCCCCCCGAGGCCCTTCGTGAAGCCATCGTTAACGCGCTCGTCCACCGCGATCTCTCGCCGGGATCCAGAGGGACGCAAGTTCAGATAGAACTCTATCCAGACCGGCTTCGAATCCAGAACCCAGGTGGCTTGTTTGGCTCGCTAGATATTAACAGGCTGGGCGAAGAGGGCCGTTCGTCGGCCCGTAATGCTCTGCTCCTGAAACTCCTTGAAGAAGTGTCTATTCCTGGCGAAGACCGGACGGTGTGCGAGAATCGCGGATCAGGTATCCGTGCAATGATCTCGTCGTTGCGTCGCGCCGGAATGGGCCCACCGCTCTTCAAGGACAAGGTCACATCCTTTGAAGTCGTTATGCCAAACCATGCCCTCCTCGACGATGAGACCGTGCTTTGGCTAAGTACGCTAGGGAGGGAGGGGATTCGGGACTCGCAGTGCATCGCGCTTGCACTCATGAAGCGTGGAGAGGTGCTAGACAATGCGAAGTACCGCGCGGCCACGGGTGTAAATGACAGCCGAGTGGCCTACTTCGAGTTGCAGGACTTGGTCGCACGCGAGTTGGTGGATCAAACTGGAAGCCGCGGCGGGGCAAGGTACACAATTTCCGAATTTGCAAAGCTCGTGGGAACTCACGAGGCTCGGCGAAAGCCAAGGCCGAACCGAAGGCGGCAAATCCTGGAGGCATTAGCACATTTAGGAGAACTCTCTAAAGCGGAAATAGCTCAGGTTATCGGCGCGTCGGAGAAGGCAACCGAGCATTGGCTCGGCCGACTAAAGCGCGACGGTGATATCGAAGTCACTGGCGGGAAGAATAGGAGCAAGAACACAAAATATGTCCTGAATCAGCAGCTTCGAATCGATGATCACGACCCGCTCGGTTGATGCCGAATCCGACTGGTGCGACTTCGTGGGGCGGTCAGTGTTATGCCCTGCTTACGGCGGCCGGGGTGGCGGCGCACTTCTTCGTAAAGGCGTGTGTCAAGAACGGACTAATCGGTCAGATCCTCGACAGGAAGGCGTGCGGTCGGAACTCCGCAGCGCTGCCACTGCAAATCCCGGTTTCTGTCATCCGCGTATCGGCGCGCGCTGCGATGGTGCGGGCCGTCAGTCTCGACAATCATCGCCCGACCTTGGCCCACCAGTAAAACGTCGGGAGACCATGTGCGGATTTGCCGGCCATAGCGTCAACGTGCTGCTAAAAAGTTCACGCCAAATGCACCGATGGTCAAGACGAGGCAGCTCGCCGTCGAATAGAAGCGGCGCTGGAAGATTACACCTTGCCAGAGAAGTAAGTCAGGAAGATGAAAGGTCGCAGCCCTACTGAGCGGCATCGGTCGCAGCAAGCATCACGTCCGCTACCGTCATGTAGTCTGTTTTTCGGTTCAGCTGTCGCAGTTCCATGTCCCCGACGGTAAATCGATCGGTCCAGTAGAAGCCGGTCATCACTGTAGGCGCTTTCCCTGCGAGAAACAGTTGCGAAGCTCCAACGTGCGGCATACTTCTGGGACGATTCCCCTGCTTCGGAAGGTTTTCGTAGGTGTACGTAACTATGTGTCGCTCCCTGCTGTCGCGGTTTGCGATGATCGCAGCAGCCGTGGAGTGTGATGCGCTCTCGCCTGTCAGGACCGTAATGGCGAGCGACCAGTACGTCTGCTCGATAATCAGTGCTGCATCGATCGGGCCACGGTTGCCGCCCTCTGGAATATGGCTGTCTTGGCGAGGAAGGATCTGGGCAACCCATGTTCCACCTATGCGTGGCCTTCCAGAGATGGGAAGCAGCCACGGAAGCTTCCAAAGCCACAAGTCGAACGCCACCACGCCGAAGCCGATCAGCGTTGGAACGTACAGCAGTCCCTGCTTGACTCCGCCCTGAAGCGTTAGCCCACTGAAGTGGAGGCATAACGCGTATATCGCACTGACCGTTATTGCGACAATGCGGACAACTTTGCCTGGATTCTCCATGTTAATACTCCAGAAGGGTCCACGTTGCAGAGATCAGTGTTCTCGCGTTTGTGACCGTCCACTTCTGGTGAGAACCGAACAGGTACTTGAGCTGATTCGGTTCCTCCCATGATTCCTGATCGAATCTGGACGAATCGAGGTTCTCGTTAAGCCATTGAAGGGTTGCGCGAAACCCTCTGTCTAGATCACTCTTAGTCAGGACAGTGTTCGGTACGTTCCAAACCAGGCATTCCATCAAGTAGGAGGGCAGCGGTTCAATGGCGCCGATCCTGGTGAGTGCGTTTTCGGCGTTCTTCAAGGCGCGTACGTAGTTTTTGTACCTGCCGCCCGTGCCGAACCATCCACCGTTCTTTTCCCTGCCGTTTTCCAGTTGCTGCTTCGGCCAGTTCACAACCTCTCCGCCACTCTTCTTGAAGACTTTACTTCCGGAGTGTGCTAAGCGACGGTTCGGGTCATCGTACCGGCGATAGTCAAAGCTGGGCACCACGTCGGCACTCGGGCGACTTCCCGTGACCTCTGAGATTGCGAGCGCCACTTCGCCGCTGGCATCTACGTCGCTATCGCCAAAATATCCTTGAAGCGCTCTAGTGACTTCCTTTCGCCACTTCTCTGGCGTCCATTTCCCTTCGTAAGGGTTTCCAGTCCTCGCTGGGCGTTCGTAGTCGCCATGGTAGTCGAAGTGCTGGCAGTCGTGATTTTCTACTACGATGTCTACGTCACTGTCTAATCGAACGTTGGTCTTGTTTGCGTAAGAGCCCTTTGCGTAGACCCTGATCGGAGTACCGCTGAACTCCGCGTGAGCTTTGATAGCGTTTTCAATCATTCGCACCGCACGGTCCTGGCGCTGTTGCTCGCTGTCGCTGGACGGCTTGATCCACTGCCTAAGCAGCGCTGTGCGGTCTCGCAGTGTCATGGTCACGGCCGGCTCCAAACGGATACTTGATCACGAACGCCTAAGTTCAGGCCGTGAGCACGCTACACCGCAGGCACGACATTTTTTCCAGTCGCCAATCGTGCGATCTTGCAGGCGGTGGCTGAGGTGACCACAGGTCGAGCCCTAGGGGATGCGTTCATGACACGGTCATGACACGGCGGGCGATCCTCAGTCGGCCCTGACGGGAGCGAGTGAGGCAACCGGGAGTCTGCCCGTACGGACAGACTCCCTATGCAAGGGCTGCTCAGCGGACGTTTCTGGTTGGTACTTGCGGAGGGCGTGGGATTCGAACCCACGGAGACGCGGAACGCCTCACCGGTTTTCAAGACCGGCGCCATCGGCCACTAGGCGAGCCCTCCAGCGGAACGTCGAACAGTCTGCCAGATCGTCCCGGGGCGGTGGTGGTCACCCGTGTGAGGGAGGCCAGATGTCCTGGGGGCGGTGGCGGACTGGGCGACCGCGACCAGATGACATCGTGACACTCCGTCCCAAATGTCGCATCTCATTAGTGGGAGCTGCGCAGACTCAGGGGAAGTGACAGACACACCACGGGCGGGGGCCGGTAGGGATGCATCTCTTCTTCAACGATCCACGGGCAGCGTACGTCACCAGGCATCGGCGGATCGTCAGGCATCCGTTGGTGGCGCTGGTCGCGGGTGGGGTCGGGGTGGCGGCGCTCGGGGTGGTGATCGGCGCGGCGGGGTGGGAGTCGCCGCAGCGGGGCGCGCCGGCGCCGCAGCCGCAGCGGGCCGAGCAGGGGATGGCGATGCCCGAGCCGGTGGTGGACGTCAACATGTACGGGGTGCCCGCCGCGCCGCAGCCGGTCCTCGAGCTCGGCACGCCGCCGGTTCGGGCGGTGCCGGGGGCCGTGCAGCCGCAGCGGCCGGTGCAGACGGCGAAGAAGCCGGTGAAGCGCGTCGAGAGGGCCGGGGCTTCCGCTGTACAGACGCCGCAGACGACGGAAGAGCCCACGACGGCGCCGGAGCCGACGACCGAGCCGACCACCGGGCCGACGGGCGGACCGACCGCGCAGCCGACGACGGAACCCGCGACGGAACCGACGGGGGGACCCACGGCGGGACCCACGACGGGGCCGACGCGGACAACGCCGGCGGAGCCGGGGCCGATGTGGACGGCGTGGATGCGCGATCATCGCGTGGCGCAAAATGGGTGGCATGCGCGCGATCACGATCGAGCAGGCTGGTGGTCCTGAGGTACTGCGCTGGAGCGAGGTGCCCGATCCGGTGCCGGCCGACGGTGAGGTGCTGATCGAGGTGCGTGCGGCGGGGGTCAACCGCGCCGACCTGCTGCAGCGGCAGGGGCTCTATCCGCCGCCTGAGGGGGTGCCGCCGTATCCGGGCATGGAGGTGTCGGGGCGGGTCGTCGAGAGCCGGTCGCCGCAGTGGCAGGCCGGGCAGGAGGTCTGCGCCCTCATCGAGGGTGGCGGCTACGCGGAGCTGGCGGTGGCGTCGGCAGGACAGGTGCTGCCGGTGCCGCGGAACGTGAGCATCGAGGACGCCGCGGCGCTGCCCGAGGTGGCGGCGACGGTCTTCTCCAACGTCGTCGAGGTCGCGGGGCTCCAGCCGGGCGAGACGCTGCTGGTGCACGGCGGCGGCAGCGGGATCGGCACGTTCGCGGTGCAGCTGGGCGCGGCGCTCGGGGCGCACGTGGTGACGACGGCCCGGGCGCCCAAGCACGAGGCGTTGAAGAAGCTCGGCGCCGAGCGGGTGATCGACTACACGGCCGAGGACTTCAGCGAGACGGTGAAGGCCGACGTCATCCTCGACATCATCGGCGGCGCCTATCTCAAGGGCAACGTGAAGGCGCTCAAGGAGGGCGGCCGCCTGGTGGTGATCGGCATGCAGGGTGGCCGCAAGGCGGAGCTCGACCTCGGTGCGCTGCTGGCGAAGCGGGGCAGCGTGTCCGCGACGGCCCTGCGGTCCAGGTCGAAGGCGCAGAAGGCGGCGATCATCCGAGGTGTACGGGAGGAGGTCTGGCCCCTGATGGACGAGGGCATCGTCGGGCCGGTCGTGCACAGCAGGATCCCGCTGCCGGACGCCGCGGAGGCGCACCGGCTGATGGCCTCCAGCGAGCACTTCGGCAAGATCATTCTGACTCGGCCGTAAGAGGCGCGGCCGTAGAAGGCGCGGCCGTAGGAGGGTCGGTCAGGATCACCGGGCCCGGGCCGCGGGAGGCGAGGCGGTCGGCTGTGTTGGCGAGGGTGCAGCTGCGCAGGGAGAGGCAGCCGCACCCGATGCAGCCGGTCAGGGTGTCGCGGAGCCGCTCCAGGAGCGCGATCTGCTCGTCGAGGTGGCCGCGCCAGTTGCGGGACAGCCGGGCCCAGTCGGCGCGGGTCGGGGTGCGGTTGGCCGGCAGCGACGCCAGCGCCTCCTTGATCGTCTCCAGGGGGATGCCGACCTGCGCGGAGATCCTGATGAACGAGACCCGGCGCAGCTCGGTGCGCTCGTAACGGCGCTGGTTGCCGCCGGTGCGGGTGGAGTGGATCAGGCCGAGCTTCTCGTAGAACCGCAGCGCGGACGGCGCGACCCCGCTGCGCGCCGAGAGTTCGCCGATCGTGAGCAGCTCAGCCATGCGGCTCAGCGCTTGTGCGACGGCTTACGGACGCGCTCACGGGAGAGGATCCACAGCGCCTCGACGCCGTCCTTCCAGGTGATCTTCTTGCCCTCTTCGCGGGTGCGGGCGCGGTAGCTGATCGGCACCTCGTAGGGCCGGTGCCGGTTGCGCAGCAGCTTGCCGGTCACCTCGGCTTCCATGCCGAAGCCGGCGGACTTGATCTGCAGCGACCGGTACAGCTCGACGGGCATGAGCTTGAAGCAGGTCTCGAGGTCGCCGAGGTAGCAGTT
>NZ_JBFAJA010000061.1:0-87741 GCF_040654975.1 Dactylosporangium sp. NPDC050588
CCCGGCCGGTTCGGCCGGGCCCACGCCGGTGTTCAGGCCGGGATCAGTTCGTCTGGCAGGTCTTGCCGCAGGAGTTGCCGCCGCACGTGAACGAGCAGCAGCCGCCCTCCGGCGCCTTCGGCGCGTCCTGGTCGGCCGGAACGGCCTGCAGCGCCATGACATCGATGGTCATTGGATTTCACCTCCTCCGCTCCGACGGGTCCGTGAACGGTGCGGACCCGAGGGCCCGCGCCGGGATCAGTTCGTCTGGCAGGTCTTGCCGCAGGACAGCCCGCCGCAGGTGTACGAGCAGCAGCCCGCCTCCGGGGCGTTCGGCGCGTCCTGGTCGGCCGGAACGGCCTGCAGCGCCATCACATCGATGCTCATTGCATCTTCACCTCCTCCGCGTTCCGATCGGTCGGGGACGGCGCGGCGAACACCGCGCCGGGATCAGGGGCCGTCACCGGCGGGTGGAACAGGCGGTCGCCGCCGTGCCGGAGCCGGGTGAGGAACGCCAGCGGACCGGCGGCGCCGACGCCGTAGGCGGCCGAGAACTCGTGCCCGGACTCGTTCATGAGCACGGGCCGGCCGTCGCGGTAGACCCGCTCGGCCCACAGCTGGGCCGCCAGGCGCCGCGCCCAGTCCGCGAACTCGTCCAGCCCGGTGGCGGCGGCGAGGTCGAGCAGGAACTCGCCGCTGCCGGCCAGGCCATGGCAGTGCGAGGTGCCGACGTCGCAGCGGGTCGCGACGACCGCGCGGCCGGCGGCCACGGCTGCCTCGCCGTAGCGGGCGTCGCCGGTGTACGCGTAGGCCCGGGCCAGGAACGTGCCCACGCCGGCCGATCCATTGCACCACCAGGTGTGCATCGAGGCCGAGCCGGGCCGGTCGGTCCAGTAGGCCGCGTCGCCGCGCCGGACGGCGACCGCGAGCAGCTCGTCCGCGCAGTCGCGGGCGGCGGCGGCGAAGTCGTCCCGGCTGGTGTGGGCGGCCGCGGCGAGCAGGAACGCGCCGATGCCGGCGGTGCCGTGGGCGTAGCCGTAGGAGCGGTGACCGGCGAGCGTGGAGTCGAAGCCGGCCGGCACCGTCCAGGCGGTCGCGCCCGGGTCGCGGGCGGCCAGGATCGCCTCGGCGCAGCGGACCGCGCGCCGGGCCGTCCCCGGTCTGCCGGTGGCCGCCGCGAGGTGCAGCAGCGCCGTGCCGAGGCCGGCCAGGCCGTGCGTCTGGTCGGGGTTCGGCCACACCGTCGGCAGCCCTTCGGCGAGGGCGACCGCCCGGTCGGTGAGGTCGGGCCGGTCGAACGCGGCGCCGGCCTCGAACAGCGCCCAGGCGGTGCCCCCGAAGCCGAAGTGCAGGCCGGGCAGCCGGTGCGGGACCGTGTCGAGGTGGCGGGTGAGCCGCCGCAGCACGACCGGAGTGAGCTCGTCGACGAGGCCGCCGATCGTCCCCCCGACGCCGTGCCGGCGCAGGCCGCTGAGCATCGCGAGCACGCCGCCGCTGCCGTACTGCACGGCGCACGGCTCGGCCGTCTCGCCCAGCGCGTACTCCCGCCACAGCCGGGGCCCGGTGTCGGGCGTCACCGTCGCGGCGAGGTGCCCGAGCACGCCGCCGACGAGCTCCTCCCACCAGCCGTCCGGATCGTCCGGCCGGTCCGTGGTGACGTCTGCGGGCGGGGTCTGGCGGGCCAGGGCGATCACCTCGGCGAGCGGCATGCGCTCGCCCGGCTCGGCGCGCATCAGCCCGGTGACGATCCGGCGCACCGGATCGGCGAGCGTCTCCTGCACCGCCGGCGCGACGGTCCGGCCGGCGATGCGCTCCTCGAGGGTCCGGTGCGGCGGCTCGTCCAGCGCCAGTCGCGGGTTGCGGCGGGTCGCGTGGAACAGCACCAGGGCGCCCAGCGAGTACAGGTCGACGGCGGCGTCCACGGGTGCGTTCCGGAACTGCTCCGGCGCGCTGAAGCCGGGGGTGCCGTGGCCGTCGCCGTGGACCGGATCCGCGGACCCGGGCCCGGTGCGCCGCGCGGACAGCTCCAGGTCGATCAGGCGCAGCGTGCCGTCCGGCAGCGCCAGCACGTTGTTGGGGCTCAGGTCGCGCAGCACGACGCCGCGCCCGTGCACCGCCTTGAGGATCCGGGCCAGCCGCAGCGCGACGCCCAGCGTGTCCGCGGGCTCCGGTGGCGCGTCCGCGCCGCGCACCGACGCCCCGCCCGTCTCGGCGAGGGTCCGCCCGTCGAGGAACTGCTCGACCAGGAACGCGTGGCCGCCCTGCTCGAACTCGTCGACGAACTCGGGCACCACGCCCAGCCCAGCCAGGTGCCGCAGCATGGCGGCCTCGTGCCGCAGGTAGTCGCGGGCGTCGCGGCCCTCCGCGTCGGTGCCGACGTGCGGCCGGGCCTCCTTGACCAGCACGGTGGCGCCGGTGGTGCGGTCCAGGGCGCGGTACACCCCGCCCTTGTTCGCGTGCCGGATCGCGCCGCGGACCTCGTAGCGGTCGTTGAGCAGCACCCCGCCGCTTCCGCCGGCAGCCGGCGGATCCGCGGCGAACGGCAGCTCGGCCCACGCCGGCGGGTCGAACACGGCCGGCCGCTTGTCCTCGACCGGGTTCGTCTCCGGGTCCAGGACGCAGTCGCGGTACGTGCCGTCGTTGCCGAGGACCCGGAAGCCGTCGAACGCGCCGTACCGGTAGTGCACGAGGCTGCCCGGGCGGTAGGCGCGGTCGGACAGGATGACCGGCCCCGGCAGGCCCGCCGTCGCCTCGTGCAGGCGCTCGGCCAGCTCGGTGAGCGTGGCCCGCTCCAGCGGGTACACCGTGATGAACTTGCCGGACTGCCCGCGGGGGCACTGGAAGTCGTTGAGCCGCTGCACGTCCGACGCGGTGCTCGCGAACTTGAACGACGTCGCGGTCGCCGCGATGAGGTCGAGACACCGGCGCAGCACCTCCGGCGCTGACCACACGGTCGCCGACACGTGCAGCTTCCAGCCCTGCACCCGCTCCGGCCGCCCGGGCGGGTCGAGCACGGTCCACATGTCCCGGGTGGTGACCGTCCAGCCCTCGAGGCGGCAGGCGTCGATCCGGTCGGCGACGAGACTCGGCGGCTCGGGCAGCTCTGGCATGGCGGCTTCCTCAGGATCGGCGTCAGCGGCGAGAGCCACTTTGCCGATGCGCGAAGGGCCGCGACGTCGATTCCGGACCCCGGCGGACACCGGCGGACACGGCCGGACGTCCGGCGCCGTCCCGGACAGCACGATCCCCGGCGCCCCGCACCGTCACGACGGTGCGGGGCACCGCATTCAGGCCGCCGGCGTCAGGCGAGCGGGACCGGCGCCGGAACCTCGCAGGTGCTGCGGACCGTCACCGCGGCACCGGCCTCGGCCGCCGTGTGCAGGCACTCCATGACGTCCAGGACGTGGTAGGCGAGCTCGCCGTTCGCGCGGGGTGGCGCGCCGGTGCGCAGCGCCTCGGCGAGATCGGCCACGCCGGTGCCGCGTCCCGCGTCGCGGTAGCCGGCCCGCTCCGGCAGGCGCGTCCAGCCTTCGCCCGACGCCGAGGCCGAGGCCGAGGCGGAGGCGGACGTGAACACCTCCACCGGGCCGTCGAAGTGGTTGGGGTCGGGGACGCTCAGGGTGCCGTCGGTGCCGTACACCTCGATGCGCGGCAGGCGGCCGGCCCACACGTCGAAGCTCATCATGATGGTGGTCAGCGCGCCGCCGGCGTGTTCCAGCACGCCGGTCTGGTGGGTCGGGACGCGGACCGGGAAGACGGTCCCGGCGCGGGGGCCGTCGCCGATCGTGCGGGTCGCGCGCGGGGTCGAGGCCAGGCCGGTGACGCGGCGGACCGGGCCGAGCAGGGTGACCAGCGCGGTGAGGTAGTACGGACCCATGTCCAGCAGCGGGCCGCCGCCGGGCTCGTAGTAGAACTCCGGGTCGGGGTGCCAGCGTTCGTGGCCGGGCGTGACCATGAAGGCGGTCGCGGCGACCGGGACCCCGATCTCGCCCGCGTCCAGGGCGGCACGGGCGGTCTGGACGCCGGTGCCGAGCACGGTGTCGGGTGCGCAGCCGACGGTGCGACCGGCGGCGCGCGCCGCGTCGAGGATCGCCCGCCCTTCGAGCGTGGTGGCGGCGAGGGGCTTCTCGCCGTAGACGTGCTTGCCGGCGGCGAGCGCGGCCAGCGCCACCTCGGCGTGCGCCCGGGGAACGGTGAGGTTGAGCACGAGGTCGACGGCGTCGTCGGCAATCAGGTCGGATACCGGCACCGCCTGTACCCCGGCGAAATCCGCGGCCAGGGCGCTCGCCCGGTCGGCGTCGAGGTCCGCGACCCGTGTCAGGGCGACGCCGGGCAGGCGGGCCAGGGTGGTGGTGTACTGCCGGCTGATCTTCCCCGCGCCGACGATGCCGACCTTCAGCGGCTCGCCCATGCCAGCCCCCGCATGATGATCTCGTCGTGCTCGGGGACCTCGAGGTCCTTGAGCTCGTGGCCGACGGTGGTGACGAAGACGCGGCCGGCGCCGAAGCGGGTCGTCCACACGACCGGCACCGCGACGGTGCCGACGACGGTGACGGCGTGGACCTCGATCGCCGGGTCGACGTGCACCTGGTACCGCTCGGTGTGCACCGTGAACGGCGGGACGCCGGCCACGACCGGGTGGGTGCCGATCGGGGTGACGTCGTACGTGACGAACTCGGCCGGGTGGTGCACGAACTGGCCGCCGGTGATGCGCTGGTAGTCCGGCGAGCCGCGGAACGAGTCGATGATGCCGCCGTGCCAGCCGGCGAGTCCGGTGCCGGCCCGCACGGCGTCTGCCAGGCCGGCGACCTGCTCGCCGGTGGCCGTGCCCATCGTCCAGCAGTGCACGACGAGGTCGGCGCGGCGCAGCAGGTCGGCATCGAGGTACGTGTCGAGGGTCCCGGACGTGACGACCTCGTGCCCGAGCTGGCGCAGCCTGGTCACGTAACGGTCGGTGGCCTCGACGGGGCGGTGCCCCTCCCAGCCGCCGCGGACCACGACGACGGTGCTCACGAGCTCCGCCAGGTGTGCACGGGCGTGAAGCCGAGCAGTTCCCGGCACAGGTGGGTGGAGACGGGCACGGCGTATCCCTCCAGCGTCTCGGCGAGCATGGCTGAAGGGTGATACTCCGCCAGCAGCCGCGCCGTCGGCAAGGTCGCCGTGGTGTCGGGCGCGGCCACGTTCACCACGGCGTGCCCCTCCAGCGGCGCGGTGAGGGCGGCGGCGACCGCGGCGACCGCGTCGCGGGTGTCGAGCCAGCTCCACAGGTCGCCGCGGTGGCCGCCGAGGTCGGCGGCCACGTGGTCGAGGTGGTGACGCAGCCGGGCACCGGTGCCGATGAACGGCAGGCGCAGGCTGACCGCGGGGGTGCCGCACCGGTTGCTGACCGTCGCGGTGACGAGCTCGCCGACCCGCTTCGACAGGCCGTAGGGGTCGTCGCCGACGTACGGGTGGTCCTCGGTCAGCGGTAGCCGCACCGGCGAGGCGCCGCGCCCCGACCAGGCCAGGCCGACGGCGGAGAGGCTGGACACGTAGACGATGCGCCGCACGCCGGCCGCCGCGGCCGCCTCGAGGAGGTGGAACGCGGAGCCGACGTTGTTGTCGAACACGTCGGGCTCGACCGGGGCCGGGATCGCGGCCGCGTGAACGACCGCGTCGATCCCGGCCACGAGCCCGTCCAGGCGGGTGCCGCGCAGGTCCCCGACGACCGTCTCGTCGGCGGAGGAGGCGTAGGTGGAGGCGGAGGAGGCCGGCGGGGTGCGGTCGTGTGCGCGCACCGAGTGCCCGCCGGCCCGCAGACCGGCCACGACCGCCCCGCCGAGCATCCCGGCGGCGCCGGTCACCAGGATCTTCACGTGGCGTCCGCGACGAACGTGGCGGTCAGCGCGACCGGGGCGGTGACGGTGAACGGATACGTCGCCGCCGTCGACACCACGACTCCCCCGGCGCTCCAGCCGGTGAACCGGAAGCCCCGGGCCGGCCGCGCCACCGCGGTGACCACGGTTCCCGGCTCGTAGTGACCGGGGCGGGTCGCGTTCCCGGTGAGCCGGACGGTGCCGGCGCCGTCCGGGACGGCCGTCACCGCGTGCTCGACGATGTTGATGACCATGACGTTGTACAGCGTCACGGCGCCCTGGCTCGTCGCGCCGTTGTACCGCATGAGGTTCACGACGCTCGCCCGCCCGCCGTCGACCCGCACGGTGTGGCCGTCGCCGCCGAGGTTGTCGGTGCCGAGGTTGACCGCCCGCACGTCACCGGACTTCACCACGAGGCCGTTGTGCAGGCCGTAGCCGAACGCACCCGCGACCGTCAGCCGACGGGCACCGTCGACCGTCACCAGGTCGGCGTTGGTGCGCGTCCAGGCGTCGATGACCTGTGGGAACAGGTCGGCGCCCAGCACCCAGCGGGGCACGGCGAAGCCGGTGCGCACGAACGTGTTGCCGTTGGACAGCACGCCCTCGACGTGCCCGTCGGCGCCGCGGGCGGTGACGCCGTGCCGCACGAACGTGCCCTTGATCTTCCGCACGAGGAACCGGTCGCCGGTCATGTCGAGCGCGTTCCAGGCGTTGGGCAGGCCGAGGTTGACCGCGTACGTGCTGTCGCCGAGGCCACGCACGACGTACGGGTAGGGCACCAGACCGCCGGGTGCCGCGGGGCTGTTCTCCGGGTGGAACACCCGCAGCCCGGCGACACCGGCCCGGTCACCCCGTAGCGTGATCGCGGCCGGGTCGGTGTCGGCTGTGGCGCTGCCCCGGCCGGCGAAGGCCCAGAGCACGGTGCCGCCGCTGCGGCCGTCCTCGTCGCGGTTGGGCACCGGCGAGGCGCCGAGCAGCTGCACCCCGGCGGGCACGCTGAGTCGCCCGGCGAGGCGGTACCAGCCGGCGGGCAGGTAGACCACGCCGCCACCGCGACCGGCCTTGTCCAGGGCCCGCTGGATCGCCGGGGTGGCGTCCGCGGCGGGCAGATAGCCGTTGCCGTGCGGCGCGTCCGCCTGGAACAGCACCCGCCGCGCCGGGTGGGTGGCGGTGCGGCTGCCGTCGTCGTCCGGCAGCGCACCGTCCATCTGGTGCACGGTCCCGCGGACGGCGCCGCTCACCTGCGTGCCGGTGAGCTTCACGTAGCCGGCGCCGTTGTTGACCACGGCCGCCTCGTCGCCGCGCAACTGGCCGCCGGCGATGGCCAGACCCCACCGCTCGTCGAACCTGTCGACCTGCAGCGCGACGCCGGTCCGCTCGATGCGCACCCGGTCGAACACGCCGGTGAACTCGGCCCGCAGCCCGGCCACGACGTGGATGCCGATGCGGTAGTCGGCCGCGGCGAGGCCGGTGAACTGGTCCCACTCGAGGTCGCCGAGGACGAACCCGGTGCCGTTGGCCCGGGTCCAGGCGTCCACCGTGGAGCGTGCCGGCGGCCGGTACGCGTCCGGCGCCTGCGCCCAGTAGGCGTTGCTGAACCGGACGTCCTCCCAGGTGCCGACGTCGGCGCCGTTGTACGCCTCGACCCCGCGGTAGAGCACGGTGCCGCGCACGTCGCGCACGGTCGCCGACTCGTGGGTCTGGCCGTTGCCGGGCGGGCGGCCGCGTTCGTCGCGCATGGTGCTGATGCCGATGCCGCGGAACGAGTTGAGCATCGTCACCTCGGCGACGGTGCTCATCATGTAGTTCTCGTCGGCGCCCGAGGCGCCCTTCCAGGCGCTGCCGGGGATCTCGAAGGTGAAGTTGTAGTGCACCGGGGCCGCCGCGTTCTGCCGCGGGTAGTAGGTGGTGAGCCCGACGACGCCGGCGCTGCCGCCGATGCGGAACAGCACCGGGCCGGCGTCCCCGGCCGGCAGGTCGGCGCTGACGACGGTGCCGTAGAAGCCGCCGCCGCTGTCGGGGTCGCGGCGGTCGCCGCGCAGGGTGCAGAACGCCGGCACCTCGACCGTGCCGGTGACCCGGTAGGTGCCCGCGGGCAGCCACACGGTCCCGCCGCCGGCGTCGTAGCAGTCCCACAGCGCCGCCTGCAGGGCGGCGGTGGCGTCGCGGCGGCCGGTGCCGTCCGCGCCGTACGCGGTCGCGTCGAAGTCGGCGACGACGACGTCCCCGGTCGGGAAGCGGGTGTCGACGAGCCGCGGCGACGGCGTCACCGTGCGCCGGTCGCGGATCTCGAACGCGGCGACGTCGACGTGGTCGAGCCCGGCGGCGTACCCGGCGACGCTCAGCCGCACATACCGCGCGGTCGTCTCGGCGAAGCGGGTGCGCACCGCCTGGCCGCCGTTGTGCCCGGCCTCGGTGTACCGCACGCCGTCGGTGGACAGCTCGACGCGGTAGTCGGGAGAGAAGGCGCCGCCCCACCGGACGAACACCTCGTCGACCGGGCGGGCGGCGCCGAGGTCGGCACGCAGCCACGCGCCGGTGCCGCCGCTGGTCCACACGGTGCCGGGATCGCCGTCGTTGGCGTTGCCGGGCGCCGACCCGGCGGCGGTGCCGCTCGCGGTGAGCAGCGCGGCGCGGGCGAGGTCGGTGTCGACCGCGGACGAGCGGAACGCCCCGAGGACGTCGTACAGGTCCCGCAGCGCGGCGCGGACCTGCTCCTCGGTCGCCGCGGCGTCGTCCAGGACGGCCCGGGCGCGGCCGATCGCGGCGGCCAGGGTGGCCTTGGCGCCGGCCGGGAACTGCCCGTCGCGGCTGCCTTCGCGGGCCGCGTAGTGGGCGAGGTCGGCGGCGGTGACGAGGTCGCGCAGCCCCGCTTTCGCGTCCAGCTGCCGCGGCACGACGGTGACCCGCACCGCGGCGATGGTCAGCTCGACCGGGGACCCGTCGTGGGTGATGCGGAGGTCGGCGCCGTTGGTGCGGTTGGTGAGCACGGCGTCGTCGAGGACGAAGTCGTGGGTGCGCCACTGCCCGGTGTCGCCGTACGTGACGGCCGCCGACGGCTTGAACCGGTCGGGCAGGCTCTCGCCGGGCGAGTCGTAGTGCAGGTACAGCGTGCCGCCGCCGGAGTCGAGGTAGTCGACGCTGACGAGGACGATGTCGCGGGTGTCGTAGGCGTAGCCGTCGGCGACGTTGAGGTACACGTAGTTGGTGCCCGGCGCGGGTGCGGCGGCGTTGGTGCGCCAGAAGCCGCGGCCGGCGGCCGTGCCGGTGACGAGCCCCGCCTCGTTGTCGCCGGCCCGGGCCGACAGCCCGGTGTCCGACGCGGTGGGGCCGAGGACCGCCTGCGGCCCGCTCGCGGTGATCCGCACCTGGGCGACGGTGATGTCGGCGGCGCCGCCGAGCCGCAGCTCACCGGCGGCGAGGTCGGCGCCGGCGAGCCCGATGGCGGCGAGCTTCCACGTGCCGGTGCCGGCGAGCTCGGCGACCGTCGTCGTCGTCTGCCCGGCCGCGGTGCGCAGGGTCAGGGCGCCGGTCCCGTCGTCGTGGTAGGTGACGACCACGACCAGGCCGTCGCCCGCGACGGATGCGGCGTAGCCGGTGTCGGCGGTCAGCCCGAGGTACGTGGTGCCCGCGGCCACCTGCGTCTGCCAGTAGCCCTTGCCGTCGAGGGTGCCGGTGCGCAGCCCGGTCGCGGTGTCGCCCGCGCGCACGGACAGCCCGAGCGTGCTCGGGACCGGGCCCAGGTCGGCGCCGACCCCGCGCGGATACATGACCGGCCCTGGTCCGGCGGCCGCGGCGGTGCCGGGGGCGACGAGCGCCACGACGAGCAGGACGAGGAACAGAAGTCTGCGGGATGTCATGCCTTCACCGCTCCCATGAGGCCGTTGACGACGTACCGCTGCGCGGCGGCGAACAGCAGGATCACCGGGATGACCACGATCAGCGCGCCGGCCATGAGCACGTTGTAGTGCTGCACCGCGCCCGACTGCAGGTTCTGCAGGGCGATCGGCAGCGTGTACGTGTCGGGGTCGTTGAGCGAGACGCGGGTGAGCAGGTACTCGTTCCACGTCGGGATCGCGGTCAGCACGGCGATGGTGACGAGCACCGGCCGGGCCAGCGGAAGGTAGATGGTGCCGAAGATGCGCAGCTCTCCGGCGCCGTCGACGCGGGCGGCCTCGCGCAGCTCGGCCGGGACCGCCTCGAAGGCGTTGGTGAGCATGAGGACGGCCAGCGGGGCCGAGCCGTTGACGAACGGCAGGATCAGGCCCCAGTGGCCGCCGAGCAGCCCGAGCCGGTTCTCCAGCAGCACGATCGGCAGCAGGACGGCGACGCCGGGGACGAACAGCAACGCCATGAACATCCGGTACAGCGCGGTGCGGCCGGGGAACCGCAGCACCGCGAACGCGTAGCCGGCGGCGGCGTAGATGGCCAGGACCAGCACCACGGTCAGCGCGGTGACCTTGAGGCTGTTGAGGAAGTAGTCGAAGAAGTGCAGCTCCTGCCAGGTGTCGACGATCGTGCGCAGGGTCGGGCGGTGCGGGATCAGGTGCCCGCCGGCGACGACCTCGTACTGGTCCTTGAACGCGGCCGAGACCATCCACAGGAACGGGTACAGGCTGATCGCGGCGTACAGCAGCAACAGCGCGCCGACGACGATCCGCGCCGCCCAGGCGCGTGCGGCGGTCATGTGGCCCGCCGCATCACGCGCAGGTTGACCGCGGCGAGGACGAGCGCGGCGACGAACAGCATCCAGCCCAGCGCGCTGGACAGGCCGAGCGTCGGGTCGAGCTGGGAAAGGAACGCGAGCCGGTAGGTCTCCAGGCCGAGCACGTTGGTGTGGTTGCCGGGCCCGCCGTTGGTCATGATGAGGAACGTCTGGAACCCCTGCAGCGAGTCGCGCAACGACAGCAGGACGACGATCGCGGTGATGGGGCGCACGAGCGGCCACACGATGTCGCGGGTGACCCGCCACGGCCCTGCCCCGTCGATCTGCGCCGCCTCGGTCAGGGCCGGGTCGACCGCCTGCAGGCCCGCGAGGTACAGCATCATCGACACCGGCACCGCTGACCACACGGTGATGACGATCAGCGTGGCCAGCGCGGTGTCCGGGTTGCCCAGGAACCCCTGCGGCTGGCGCAGGCTGCCGAGGCCGAGCGCGCCGAGCAGCGCGTTGACGGCGCCGTCGGGTTGCAGCACGTACTGCCATGCGAAGTACACGGCGATGCCGGCGGTCACCTGCGGCACGAAGTACACGGAGCGCAGCAGCGTGCGCAGCCGGCGCACCGAGTTGAGCAGCACGGCGAGGGGGAAGCTGACCACGACGGTGAGCACCGGCACGGCCAGCATCACCCAGAACGTGTTGAGGGCCGCCTGGTGCACCCGTGGCGCGTAGCGGGGGCTGGCCCACAGCAGGTCGGCGTAGTTCTGCAGGCCGACCCAGATCCAGTGCGGCTGGAAGCCGTTCCAGGTGGCGAAGCTCAGCGAGAAGCCGTAGACGATGGTGTAGACGCCCATCACCAGGAACAGGCCGATGGCGGGCAGGACGAAGGCGTAGCCCCAGACCGCCTCGCCCGGGGCCCGCCGCTTCGGTTGACTCGCCACCGTCATTACTGCTTGGCCCAGTAGGAGTCGATGACCTTCGTCATCTCGGCGCCGGCCTGCTCGGCCGACTTCTTCGCCAGCGGCGTGTAGTCCATCAGCGCCGAGGCGACCGTGGGGCCGTCGTAGCTGTTGGGCCGGTAGGTGGTGTCGCCCGGGTTGTACGCCGACGGGCCGGAGCCGAACGCCTTGATCATCGCGCCCAGGGCAGGGCCGACGGCGGCGGCCGGGTCGGCGCCGAGGTCGGTCGGCGGGACGTCGAGGGCCTCCTTGGCGAACATGGCGGAGACGTCGGCCTTGGCGAGGTACTTCAGCCACTGGATGGCGCCGGCCCGGTTCTTCGTGGTCGAGGAGACCGACACACCGGTGAGCGTGAACGGGGCGAGGGTCATGTTCTTGATGGCACCGGCGGCCGGCACCGGCACGGGGAACGTGATGACGTTGCCGGCGTCCATGCCGTTCTGGGCCAGGAACGCCAGGGTGAACGTGCCGCCGATGTCGAACGTGGACTTGCCCTGCGCGAAGGCGAGGTCGGCGGCGTCGATGTCGAGGCTCTGGGTGCCCGGGTGCCAGTACGGCTGGACCTGCCCGTAGGTCTGCAGTGCCTGCACGCCGGCCGGGGAGGAGAACGTGCCGGCCTTGTCCTTGCCGAACAGGGCGTGGAACTTGTCGGCGCCGAGCAGGCCGTACGCCATGGGCTGCAGGAACCACTCCAGCCCGGTCGTCGGCGCCTTCAACCCGATGCTCACGCCGCCGTTGTCGGGGTACTTCGCCTTGACCTTGCCCAGGGCGGCGATGAACTCCTCCCAGGTGGCCGGGGCGCCGGTGACGCCGGCGTCGGCGAGGCGCTGCTTGTTGGCGTAGACGATGCCGAACGTGCCGACGGTCAGCGGGACGCTGAAGCGCTGGCCGAGCTTGATCCCGTGGGTCTTGGCGTCCTGGGCGAGGGACTGCTTGTAGTACTGCTCGGTGACGACGCCGTCCTGGCGGATCGCCGGCAGGTAGCCGGCCAGCCACGCGTCGTCGACGTCCTTGGCGAGGTCGGTGAGCAGGCCGGGGGCGCCGAACGCGAGGTCGTCGCCGTTGGTGTGCACCTCGAGCAGGTCCGGCAGGTTCTTGGTCTGTGCGGCGGCCTGCACCTTGGTGACGAACGCGTCGTCGGGGCCGTAGGCCTCGACCTTCACGGTGATGCCGGACTCCTTGGCGAAGGAGTCGGCGACCTTCTGCAGCGCCTTGACGTGCGACTGCTTGAACGTCCACATCGTCAGCGTCTTGCCGCCGCCGGACGTGTCGTCGCCGCCGCACGCGGCGGTGCCCGTCGCGGCGAGGGCCAGGGTTATCAGGGCGGCCAGAGCCGGCCGCCACGCGCTTCGTGGGGGTGTCATCGCGCGGCCTTCGCGTCTGGGGCGCCATCGACGGACGCCACTTGCCGAGAACGTAAATCGAATTGATGTACTCTGTCAATCCATGGACGAACTTCGGTACGATCCTTCGAAACTCATCGCTGCGGCCCCCTGGCCCGCCCCGGTGGACGCCGCCCGGATCACCCGGGTGCGCACGTTCCTGTGCGGGCCGCAGGGGTGCCCGTACCTGATCGTCCGGGTCGAGACGGACCAGCCCGGCCTGTACGGCCTGGGCTGCGCCAGCGATCCGCAGCGCACCCTGGCGGTGCGGTCCGTCCTCGACGACTACCTCGGCCCGCTGCTGCTCGGCCGCGACGCCGGCGACATCGAGGACATCCACCGCCTGCTGCGCAACTCCGGCTACTGGCGGGGCGGCTCGATCGCCGGCAACGCCCTCGGCGCCGTCGACGTCGCACTGTGGGACCTCAAGGCCAAGGCGGCCGGCCTGCCGCTGTACTCGCTGCTCGGCGGCCGGGCACGGCACGGCGCCGCGGCCTACACCCACGTCGACGGCGACGACCCGGCCCGCATCACCGAGGACGTCCTCGCGGCCGCCGAGGCCGGCTACCGGCACGTCCGGGTCCAGGTCGCGGTGCCCGGCGTGCAGAACTACGGCACCGCGTCCACCGGCAGCGCGTGGGACCCCCTGGCGTACCTGCGGCACGTCCCGCCCGCCCTGGCCGAGGTCCGCCGGCGGGTCGGCGACGGCGTCGAGCTGCTGCACGACGCGCACGAGCGGCTCACCCCGGCCCAGGCGGTCCGGCTGGTCGCCGCGCTCGCCGGCGCGCGGCTGTTCTTCCTCGAGGACGCCCTCGCCCCCGAGGACAGCGACCACTTCCCGCGGCTCGCCGCCGGCTCAGCCGGCTCGGTGCCGCTCGCCGTCGGCGAGCTGTTCGACGACGTCGGGCAGTTCCTGCCGCTGCTGACCGCGCGGGCGATCGACTTCGTGCGGCTGCGCATCCCGACCCTCGGCGGCCTGACCCCGGCGCGCAAGCTCACCGCGGCGTGCGAGCTGTTCGGGGCCCGGATCGCGCCGCACGGTCCCGGCGACGTGAGCCCGGTCGCGCAGGCCGCCAACGTCGCCCTCGACGTGTCGACGCCCGCGTTCGGCGTGCAGGAGGCGGCCCGGTTCCACGACGCCACCCTCGAGGTGTTCCCGGGCGCTCCGGTGCCGGTCGGTGGGGTCCTGTACCCGTCGGAGTCCCCCGGCCTGGGCGTCGACTTCGACGAGTCGGCGGCGCGCCGCCACCCCGCTCCCCCGCCGCTGCGGCACGACCGCTGGGCCCTCGTCCGGGGCGTCGACGGCGCCGCGGAACGGCCCTGACCGCCGTTCTCAGCCGAGCAGCAGCGAATGGGGCTGGGCGGAGAGGAACTGCTCCAGCACCAGGCAGGCGGCGCCGATCGCGCCGACGTCGATGCCCAGCCCGGTCGTCGTCACCACCGTCGGATGGATGCGCTCCACGAACGGCGAGCTCTCCACGATGCCGGGGACGATCGCCATGAACCGGTCGGCCAGCAGCGGCCAGATCGGCCCGCCGAACACGATCATCTCCGCGTCCACCAGCGTCGCCGCGGCGCTCACCCCCCGGCCGACCCGCACCGCCCAGCGGTCGATGATCTCACCGGCCGTCCGGTTGCCGGCCTTGGCCTGCCGGCACAGCGCGCGCAGGCTCTGCTCGGCGTCCCGCGGACCGGCCGGCTTGGACTCCGGCCCGAGCACGCCCTCCTCGATCGCCTCTGCGACCAGGGCGTTCGTGGTGCAGGCGGCGTACAGCCCACCGACCTCGCCGGCGTTGCCGGACAGTCCGCGCAGCACCACATCGTCGACGACGAGCCCCATGCCGGACCCGGTGCCCAGGTAGAAGAACAGGAAGTTGCCGGTGCAGGTGGCCGCGCCCGCCCAGCGCTCGGCGACGGCGGCGGCGATCACGTCCTTGTCGAGCAGCACCGGCAGCCCGGTCGCCCCGGCGAGGTGGTCGCGCAGCGGCACCCGCCCCCAGCCGACCAGCTCGGGCGGCGCGATGACCAGCCCGGCCGCCACGTCGACCGGGCCCGGCGCGGCGATGCCCAGCCCGAGCATCGCCTCCCGGGCCACCCCGGACTCGGCCACCAGGGCGTTGATCGAGTCGCCCATCTCCGCAAGGGTGTGGTCCGGATCCGCGGCCGGCGGCGTCGGCCGCTGCGCGCGGGCCACGACCCGGCCCAGCAGGTCGAGCACGACCATCGTCACGACGGCCGGGTCGAGGTGCACCCCGACCGCGTACCGCGCCTCGGCGTTGACCTGCAGCAACCGGCGCGGCTTGCCGCTGCCCGTGACCCGCGTGCCGGCTTCGTGGGCCAGCCCCGAGTCCAGCAGCCGCCGGCAGATGTTCGACACCGTCTGCGCCGACAGGCCGGTCGACTCGATCAGCTCGACCCGGCTGAGCCCCTCGGGGACCCGGCGGATCGCGTCGAGCACCACCGACTCGTTGAAGTCGCCCATGCGCGGCAGGTTGGTGCCGCGCCGCATCGGCAACTGTCTGCCCATCGCCATCCTCTGCTCGCCCGCCCGGAGGAATTTATCCATCGAATTGATTTAGCCTAACATCGACCGTCACCGGTGCCCGGCGCCAGGCTATCGCCCCGCCCCGAGGGAGGTCCTCCCGACCGTGGCGTCGCTGCGGACCTGCGGCACACCGTCCGAGCAGCGGCTTCAGGACGGGGTGCGGCGGCGGTAGTACCTGGCCTGCCGGTCGCGGTGGGCGCAGGACTCGTGGCAGTACCGGCGGCGCGGGTGGTGCTGCACGAAGAACAGGCAGCAGTCCGGGGTCTCGCAACGGCGCAGCAGGCGGGCCCGGCCGTCGGTGAGCAGTCCGGCGCAGGCGGCGGCCAGGGCGCCGAGCAGCGCCGCGTCGCCGGTCGCGGCGCCCCGGTTGTCCGCCACCAGCTCGCCGGTGGGCTGCCGGACCAGGTGCGGGTACGTCGGCGCCTGCGCCGCGGCCGCGTTCACGTGCGCGATCGCGGCGGCGGGTGGTGCGGTGCCGGTGACCGCCGCCGTGAAGAGCGCGTGGATGCTGTCCCGCAGGGCCCTGACCGCGGCCGCGTCGCGTGCCGGTCGCGCGCCGGCGGTGGTGAACCACAGCCTGGACAGCTCGGCCGTGCCGAGGAAGTCCTCGCCGCCGTGCAGCGTGTTGGCGAACTCCACCACCAGCGGCTCGGTGCCCAGGATCGGCAGCTCCACGTCATGCATGCGGAATATTCTATGCTGACGGTAAGGCGATGCTGCTACCGTCAGCGCCATGATGACCTGGCGGCACGTCACCCCGCGGGACTTCCCGCTGCTCGCCCAGTGGCTGGCGGCACCGCACGTGGCCCGGTGGTGGAATCACGAGACGTCGGCGGAGGCCGTGGAGCGCGACTTCGGGCCCTCCGCCCGCCGCGAGGAGCCCAACGAGGACCTCCTGGCGCTCCTGGACGGCGCACCGCTCGGGCTGGTGCAGCGCTCGTTCTGGCACGACTACCCCGAATACGTGCGGGAGATGGCGCAGACCATGGCGGTGCCGCCGCGGGCGATGACGATCGACTACCTGATCGGCGACGTGGCGGACGTCGGGCGCGGGATCGGCACCCGCATGATCCGCTCGGCGCTCGAGCACCTGTGGGCCGAGCACGGCGACGCCGAGTGCGTGATCGTGCCGGTGCACGCCGACAACATCGCGTCGTGGCGGATGCTGGAGAAGGCCGGCCTGGTCCGCGTCGCCCACGCCGAGCTGGAGCCCGACAACCCGATCGACGACCGGCGGCACCACGTGTACCGGGTGGACCGCCCCACGGTCTGACCGCCGGCGGCGCGGCCCCGTTCGGGTGTCGTGCACCCGGATCCGTGGCCCGCATGACCGGATCCGGGGACGATTGTCCTGTCCGCACCGCAGAGCGTTCGATCGACCGGCGCGGCGGGTACCAGGTAGCCGACCCCGATCGAAGGAGGCGGCTCATGCGACCCATCGACGTGGCCACGCTACGGGCCGCACCGCGGCAGGCCCGCGTCTGGCTGCGCGCCGCGGGGCGCCAGGCCGGTCCACTGAACGGCGTGCTCGGCTGGTGGGCGGTGACGAGCTTCGGCCTGTTGAGCCTGCTGCTCGCGGTCTTCGCGATGGTGTGGCCGTCGTCGGTACGGACGTTCGGCGCCGCCGCGGTCGGCTCATGGCTGCTGTTCGTCGCGCTCGGCCGGTTCGGCGGCGGGCAGCTGCTCCGCGCCCGGTACGGCGGCGCCCGATGGTTCCAGGCCGGTGCCGCGCTGCTGGCGGTGGCCGGTGTGATCGTGATCCAGCTGCCGGCGTACGACCCGACGGTCGCGGTCGCGGCGATCAGCCTCGCCCTCGGTGTCGCAGCGGCCGGCGACGCCGGGGCCGCGGCGCAGTTCCCCAGCCTCGCCCGCAGCTGCCTGCGGATGCGGGCCCTGTGCGGACTGGTCGCCGCGATGACGGTCGCCGTCGCACCGGCGACCGGCCTCGTCGTCGCCGCCGCGTGCGTGGGCCTCGGCGAGCTCCTGTTCGCCGCGCGCCTCCTGCCGGAGGTGGAGCGGCTGTCCGGGATGCTCGACCGCGAAGCACCCTGGACGGACCCCGGCGACGACCTCGGTTTCGTGCTGCCGCTGCCGGACGCCGACCGGCCGTAGGCGCCCGCCCGGCCGCCCACAGCATCGGGTCATACCGCGCCTCAGGGCTGCAGGAGGACCTTGACCGCGCGGCGCTCGTCCATCGCCCGGTACGCCTCGGCGGCCTGCTCGAGCGGGAGGGTCAGGTCGAACACCTTGCCCGGGTCGATCGTCCGGCTGGTGATGAGGTCGATCAGTTCGGGCAGGAACCGCCGTACCGGAGCGGGCCCGCCGTGCAGGTGGACGCCGGAGTAGAACAGCTCCCGCCCTGGCAGGCTGACGTCGTGGGAGACGCCGACGAAGCCGACGTGCCCGCCGGCGCGGGTGGCGCGGATGGCCTGCAGCATCGACTCCTGCGTGCCGACGGCCTCGATGACGCCGACGTACTCGTGGCCCATCGGCGCCGGCTCGCTCACCGTGTCGGCGCCGCGGTACGGCCACAGGTCGGAGCCGCAGACACACGCCGCGGCCAGGCGGATGATCGCGTCGGTCGGCTGCTCGACGGCCGGGTCCGGGCGGTCCTCGACGCGGACGTCGCGGGGGCCGTGCAGGACGGTTGCTCGCATGGTGCTGCTCCTCCGTGGATGTGATGTCAGCCGGCGAAGACCTGCTTGGCGACGGTGATCGCGGTCATGGCTTTCGGCCAGCCGGCGTAGAACGCGAGATGGGTGATGGCTTCGACGAGCTCGGTCTCGGTCAGGCCGTTCTCCCTGGCGCGACCGAGGTGGAAGCGCAGCTGCTCGGCGTCACCGCCGGCGACCAGGGCCGCGACGGTGACCAGGCTGCGGTCGCGGGCGGCCAGCTCGCCGCGGTTCCACACATCGGCGAAGAGCACGTCGTCGGTGAGCTCAGCGAGCTTCGGGGCGATGTCGCCGACGGCGCGGCGCCCACCGCCGACCTGCTTCGGCTGCTCGGGCATCGGGAAGTCCCTCCGATCGGGATGGTCGGGATGGTCGGGCCGGTCGTGCTGGTCAGGCCTGCTTGCCGGCGACGTGCCGGACGGCTTCGGTGGCGGCCCACGAGGCGAGCAGGGCGAGGGCCTGCGCGGCCGTCGGGACGCCCGCCTGCTCCGGGGTTATCTTCGCGCGGCGCGTGGTGAGAAAATCTCGCACCTCGGCTCGGTTGTTCACACCTTCGACGGTACGGCGCGGCCGGCTGAGCTGCGATGCACTCCTGGTACACGTCTTCGCGCACCACGCCATGACATTTACACTCGCCGTTTTCTGCGAGGCACCAGACCCCGCCCGCCTGCGCGTCCGGGACGTCGCCACGGTCGCGACAGATGTCGAACGGCGATATGGCATAATGCATTGGCACGCAGACGGTTGCCCATTCTTCGGGCTTGTGCGGCGAATGTCGGTCATCGCTATCGATGAACATTCGCGCAAATAGGGCCGTATCCGGAAGTGCCCGTAAATCGCCGGGCACGCCCGTTGATCGATTTGCCCGTTGTCGCCCGAAGCGCCGCGCCGACCGCCCGGCCGGGCCGGGCGGACTCCGAGCCGATTCCGAGCTGTCCATTGTGGACCAGGAAATGCGCAACCTGGTGTCGCAGCACAGGGCCGTGATAGGCCCTATGAGATCAACTGGCGCCCCCGGAGCAACACACGCGCCCCCAACCAACCAGAGGAGAACCGATCGTGCGCACATCTGGGTTGAACCCCAGGCGCTGGCGGGGCAGGACGCTAGCCGCGTTCACTGCCGCCGCCGTCGTGGCGACGGGTGCGGTGACCGCCGTACCCGCCGCTGCCGATCCGAAGCCGAACCCCGGAAAAGCCCATGACGTCGACGGGCACGGCCCGCACGACGTCGACAACCGTCGCGGCGGCAAGGCGCCGACCGCGAAGCAGAAGGCGGCCGCCGACCGTGTCGGCGGCGCGAAGGTCCGCTGGAACTCGCTTGGTGAGCCCGAGGCCGTCGGCCCGGACAAGGCTCTGGCCACCGGCCTGACCGGCGACCCGGTCGCCGCGGCCCGCCAGTACCTGCTCGACAACCACGACCTGTACGCGCTGGACGCCCCGGCCGTCGCCGCGATGGAACCGCTGCTGGTCCAGAAGCTCGGCACCGGCAACGTCGTGCTGCTGCGGCAGACCTTCGGCGACCTGCCGGCCGGGCACGACGGGCTCGTGTCGATCCTGATCGACAAGGGCAACGTCGTGCGGGTCACGTCGTCGCTGACGCGGGACACCGCCGCGCCGGAGCCGGCGACGCTGTCGGCGGCCGACGCCGTCGCCGCGGCCCTCGCCGACGCCGGACTCACGGCCGGTCAGGTCAGCGAGCCCGACGTCATCGAGGTGGGCGTGCCCACTCCCGAGGACGGCGTGCGCGCCGCCTACCAGGTGAGCCTGGTCTCCACCGATGCCGACAACCCCACGGCGTACTCGACCTTCGTCGACGCGCGCACCGGCGGCATCCTGGTCCGCGAGGACATGGTCGACTTCGACTCCGACAACCCGACCTGGGCCGTCTTCCCGGCGACCGCGCCGCAGACGCTCCCGGCGGGCACCGATCCACGGGTGACGTGGTGCTTCACCCCGGCGGCCAACTGCATCAAGCCCGTGAAGGACGCCGCGTCGGGCAAGGCCTGGGACGTCAACCAGGTGACCGGTCAGCCGACGTTCACCTCGTCGGGCAACGCGGCCAACAACGTGGTGCAGTGGGGCGGCGGCGTCGCCGCGTTCCCGGCGGCGACCCGGACGGACCGCAACTACACCTACCCGTTCACCGACGCGTGGCACGAGGCCAAGTGCAACCCTGAGGTGTTCACCGCGGCCGGGCGCAACGACGGCGACGCGGCCGTGTCGAACCTGTTCGCCATGCACAACCGGATGCACGACTTCAGCTACCACCTGGGCTTCACCGAGGCCGCGTGGAACATGCAGGTCGTCAACATCCAGCCCGGCGGCCTGGGTAACGACCCGGAGCAGGGGCGCGCGCAGTCCGGCGCTCTCAGCGGCAGCCGCAACAACGCCAACCAGAGCACCGGCCGCGACGGCCAGGCGCCGACGACCAACATGTTCCTGTGGCAGCCCGTGGCCGGCTCGGCGTACCCGCCGTGCGTCGACGGCGACTACGACATGACCGTCATCGGCCACGAGTACACCCACGCCATCACCAACCGCATGATCGCCGGGCCGAACAACGGCATCACCGGCACGCAGGGCGGCTCGATGGGTGAGGGCTGGGGCGACCTGGTGGCGGCCGAGTACCTGTTCGAGAACGGCCTGCGCGCCGCCGGCGACACCCCGTTCGTCACCGGCGCGTACGTCACCGGCAACATGCACGAGGGCATCCGCGACTACGACGCCAGCAAGAGCCCGCTGAACTACTCGGACTTCGGGTTCGACCTGGTCGGTCCCGAGGTGCACGCCGACGGCGAGATCTGGGTGGCCACCAACCTGCGGGTACGGCAGGAGTTCGTCAACCGCTACGGCCTGGGCACGCCCGAGCTGCAGCAGCAGTGCGCCGACGGTGCCGTCGACGCCGCCTCCTGCCCCGGCAACCGGCGCTGGATCCAGCTGATGTTCGACTCGTACCTGCTGCAGGCGGCCAGCGGCGCCACCATGACCAGCATGCGCGACAACATGCTGGCCGCGGACCTCGTCCGCTTCGGCGGGGCCAACCAGGACATCATCTGGAAGGCGTTCGCCGAGTCGGGCCTGGGTGAGGGCGCGACGGGCGCGTCGTCGGACACCGACCCGACGCCGAGCTTCCACTCGCCGTACGCCGACAACGCCACGGTGACCCTCCGGCCGATGGCCGGCTCCTCGGGCGCGAACGTCACGCTGTACGTCGGCGACTACGAGGCACGGGTGACCCCGGTGGCCGACACCGACCCGTCGACCCCGCTGCCGGACACGTTCCAGATCCTGCCCAACACCGAGTTCCACTTCGTGGTCAACGGCAAGGGCTGGGGCAGCCAGAAGTTCACCGCTTCCTTCAAGCCCGGCAAGGCGCAGGACCTGAAGCTGAAGCTGCCGCAGAACGTGGCCTCCTCGACGCTGGGCGCGGTGGCGTCCGGCGACGGCGTCAACGTCGACAAGATCAACGACGAGACCGAGGGCACCAACTGGGCGTCGGTGAACGGCGTGGCCGGCAAGCAGGTCACGATCGACCTGGCCGGCGACAAGCCGGTCAACGTCCAGTCGCTCAACGTCAGCGCCATGCTGCGCCCGGCTCTCCGGGGCGACGTCGACGCCAGCACGGCGAACCAGAACCGGTTCAGCGCGCTGCGCTCGTTCGCGGTCCTCACCTGCAACGCCACCACGGCCGACTGCAGCAAGGACTCGAGCTACACGGAGGCGTTCCGCAGCACAGACGACGCCTTCCCGGGCGGCGCCTGGCGTCCGGTGGCGCCGCAGCTGAACCTGCGCGCCTTCGACATCCACCCGACGCTGGCCACGCACGTGCGTGTGGTCGTGCTGACCAGCCAGTGCACGGGCAACCCGCTGTACGCCGGTGAGCAGGACAACGACCCGCGGGCGAACACGGACTGCGCTGCCAACAGCCAGTTCCGCAACGAGGTCCGCATCGCCGAGGTGCAGGTCTTCGGCGCCAGCGGCAAGATCACGCCGGAGCAGTAGCCCGGCACCGTCAGGGCCCCGTCGGCATCGTCCGGCGGGGCCCGCGCGCGTTCGGGCGCCTACCCGATCAGGCCGAGCTGCTGCAGGTGGCTGACATCGTCGCGGACGCCCCAGTGGTCGGTGACCCGGCCGTCGGCGCCGAAACGCATCCAGTGCATCTGCCGGAACCGGAACGGGCGCTGTGTCGGGGCGTTGCCGAGGAACGGGCCGAGGTGGGTCCCGGCGTACCAGTTGCGCATCACCACCACGTCGCCGGCGCCGGTCATGTCCTCGATCTCGGTGCGGGCGTCGGGGAAGGCGGTGCGCAGCATGGAGACCAGCCCGGCGACCGCCTCCGTGCCGGTGCGCAGCGGCTCCGGCGCGGTGTGGTTGACCAGGCCCGGGGCGAAGTGCTCGGTCGCCGTGGTGATCGAGCCGGCCCGGCAGACGCACCTCGCCGACGTGCTGGTGCGGGCCTACGCGCTGACGGGCCGGGAGCGGCAGGTGACCGAGCTGGTGCTGCAGGGCCGCTCCAACGCCCAGATCGCGCGGGCGCTGGGCATCGGCGTGCACACCGTCGGCGACCACCTGAAGTCGGTCATGTCGAAGCTGGCGGTGTCGAGCCGGACCGACCTGGTCGCCGAGCTCTTCGGGCGCCACTACCTGCCGGCGCGGCTCAGCGGGTCGCTGCCCAGCCCGTACGGCTGGTATCTGCCACCGGCCTGACCGGACATCAAGGGCCGCCGCCCGGCGCCGGTGCCGCCGGCCGCGGCGGATCCCGCCGCATGATCCGGTAGGGCTCGGGTAGCTGTGGGCGAGCCGGATCAGGACGCCGGAAGAAACCAGGATACGACCCCAGCACCAGTCAGGAGGACGTCATGGTAAGCCTGCCCAAGCGTAACCCGGAAAAGGACCACCTGCTGACTCCGGAGAACGCGGCCCTCGTCATCATCGACTACCAGCCGCCGCAGATCTACACGGTGCGGTCCATGAACACGGGCCGGATGGTCAACAACATCATCGCCCTCGCGCGCCTCGCCCGGGTGTTCAATGTTCCGACCATTCTCTCGACCGTCAACGTGAAGTCCGGCGTGAACCCGGACACGATCCCGCAGTTGCGGAACGAGATCGCCGACCTTCCCTCGTACGACCGGACGCAGATCAACGCGTGGGAGGACAAGGAGTTCCTGGACGCGGTGAAGGCCACGGGCCGCCGCAAGCTCATCATGTGCGCGTTGTGGACGGAGGCGTGCCTGCTGTTCCCGAGCCTGGACGCGCTCAACGAGGGATACCAGGTGTTCCCGGTCGTCGACGCGCTCGGCGGCACCACGATCGAGGCGCACGAGAACGCGCTCGAGCGCATCAACCACGCCGGAGCCCAGCCCACGACGTGGAACTCGGTGGCGTGTGAGCTCCAGCGCGACTGGGCCCGCACGGAGACGGTCGAGGGCTTCCTGCAGACCGTCATCGACCAGAACGAGGACTGGGGCTGGTACGAGGAGATGCGGGGACGCGGCAAGCGGCTCCAGGTCCCGGTGGGCGCGCGATAGCCGGCCGGATCATCTCCCCGCACCGCGTCGGCCTTCGACCCGCCGGAGACGGGTCGAAGGCCGATCCTGCGGGTCATGAAGGCTTCCGGATGACCATGAACCTGTGCTCGGTGCGCCGGGCGAACTTCATGGATCCGCGCAGTCCAGGGATGCTCTCCATCATCCCGAAGACCGGGATCAGCAGGATGACGACCGGAGGCTCCCACCACTTGCGCCGGCCGTCGCCGGACACCACGGCGTTGAGCCGCAGGCCCTCCCAGTACATCCAGATCGTGTAGGCCATGTTCAGCGCCCAGAACGGAATGATGAAGAGCGCCACCGGAGAGGTGTTGCGTTCGGCGACAAGGATGCTGAGCGTCATGACGACCGCGACGTTCGTGATCGGGCCGACGACCCACGACGCCACCGAGTATCCGAGCAGCAGCCGGTTCCGCAGCTGCAGCGACCGGTTGAACACCAGGGCCGTCAGCCCCCACGACCAGCGTTCGCGCTGGCGGACGAAGTCGCGGAGGCCGGCGGGCGACGCGCCGTAGCACCGCCCGCTGAACCAGGCGCTCCGGCCCTTGTAGCGGGCACTGAAGATCAGCGCGAACTGCGCGTCCTCGACGATGCTCCGGGGGCCGAAGTCCCAGCCGATCGTCGCCTCGATCGACGCCCGCACCAGCAGGAGCTCGCCGTGCACACCTGCCCGCGGTGTACCGCTGCCGGTCCAGGCCGAGAAGCGCCCGACGTCCTCGGCCGGCCGGACCGAGTCCGCGAGCCAGGTGAGCGTGTTCACGGCGTATTCGCGCGGGTACGTCAGGACGCCCTGCGCCAGGTGCTTGCCGTCGGCGCCGGCCTCGACCTGCTCCTCGATGAACCGGGCCATGGTCAGGGCGGTGTCGGGGCCGACGCCGGTGTCGTCGTCCATGTGCAGCACCCACACGTCGTCGCGGTTCTCGCGCTCGTGGATCCGCAGCTCGTGCGAGTAGTTGGTGACCCGCGCCTTGAACTTCGTCCCGTTGGCGGTGCGGTACCGGCTCGGCACGACGACGAGCCGGATCAGCTCGCTCCGCGCGGCCAGCCCGGCGATCCTGTCGGCCGCCTCGCAGCCCTCGTCGATGACGATGTCGATCCGCAGCCGCGGGAAGCACGGGGGCAGGTAGGTGAGGTAGGACTCGACCGAGCGCTTGAGCGCGGGGTAGGTGTCGTTCCGCCCGATGGTCGGGACGACGACGATCAGGAAGCCCGCGCTCACCGTCACCCCGCGGCCGGACCAGCGGGCCTCCGCCTCGCGCAGTGTCCTGCGGCTCCGCCGGATGCCGACGATGCCGGTGATCGTGGTGACGATGGGCCAGGTCCACAGCACGGTCAGCGGCCAGCTGAGCGCGCCGGTGGCGAACGGGTTGACGAACCAGAAGTCACTCGCCACGACGACCAGATAGGACAGGATCAGCGGCCAGTATCCCGGTCGCCAGCGGGCGAGGCCGCGGTGCGGCCCTCGTGCCTGCCTCGGGCCGGACAGGGTCTGCGTCACCTGGGGCTGCCCTGTGGCCTGCGCTTCCCGGTCCGTGAGCCAGGCGTCGCGATGATGCCAGGCGTCCCGGTCGGGAGTCGCGGTCTTCGACGCTCTCACGTTCGCCTCCCCCTGCGTGCGCGTTGTCGCTGGGCGATGGGCTACTACCCGTGGACAGCTCAGGGGTGGCCTGGGTGACGGTGCGGAAGTCGGCCCTACTTTCGGAGTAGTACCGATGTAGCGGGCCGCTGCCCTTGCGGGCAGGCGGGGGGCGGCGGTCCCCCCGCCGGGACCGCTGCCCTACCGGTCCGTCGCCCGGTCGCCGTAGACGGTGGCTTCCTTCGCGGTCGCCTTGATGCCGTTGGCGCTGTTGAAGAGGCGCTGGCCCCATTCGGTCAACCGGCCGGGGTCGAAGCCGGTGGCCAGGTCGAGGTACTCGACGCCGCCGCTGTTGCCGCTCCACGACCAGCCCAGGTATCCGATCCCGCGGGACTGCGCCTCGTTCATGATGGTGTCCTCGTCCACGTCGCCGTCGGTGTGCTTCCACCCGAACTCACCGACCACCAGCGGCAGCCCGGCGTTCTGGAAGGCGTCGTAGTAGTCGGTGACCTTCGAGGCGGCGCCGTACACGCCGTACATGTGGACCGAGAACACGATGTTGCGCCGCGGGTCGCTGTTGAACACCGACGTGGCGTTGCCGCGCATGACGCCCGACCAGTCCTGTCCCCAGTTCGGCCCGTCGACCATGATCAGGTGTCGCAGGCCGGCGTCGCGCAGCTTCCTGACCGCGCCGCTCGTCGCGCCGGCCCAGCCCGCGGTGTCGTTGTTGCCGTACGGCTCGTTGCCGACGTTGATGACGACGAAGTTCTCCTGGCCGGCGAGGACGCTCTTCAGCCCGGTCCAGTACCCGGCGGCCGCGTCCAGGTCGGTGGCGTCGTCCTTCTCGCCGTGCCCGGTGGTGTCGTGGTACTCCAGGACGCAGATGAGCCGGTTCTGCTTGCACCTCGCGATGACGTCGGACACCTCGCCGGCGCCGACGTCGTTCGTCAGCACGACCCGCAGGGCGTTGGCACCCAGCCGTTTGATGTCGGCGAACGCCTGGTTCTGGTCCTTGTGCCAGGCGTACGGGTGACTGACGCCGCGCATGACGAAGCTGTTGCCGTTGGCCTCGACGATGTTCCTGCCGCTGACGTGGAGGCCGAGCCCGGTCCCCGTCTGCAGCGAATGCGACGACCGGGACGGGTGCTTGACGGCGAGCATGAACGCGATGAGCGCGGCGCACACCACTCCCACGGTAATGACTGCTTTTCTCATGATCTCCCTAGGCTTCGGTCGCCGACCGGAGAAGGCACGGGCGACTCCACGCCACGCGGCAGGCGCACACGTGGCGGGGTTGAGTCGGGCAAGGAAGCGGGCGGCGCCGGCGGCCACCTCGCCACCGGGTGGCCACACAGGACCCGAAGGACGCCCTGAACCCGGCGACGTGCCGCCGAGTGTACGGCCCCGCCGATCACCCGCAAAGTCATCCAGGCGCGTTGCCGCACGTCAGCGGCCCTGACGACCCGCCATCCGGAGCGCCGGCATCGCAGTACACCTATCTGTAAAGAAACTGTACGATGCTGCCGGGTGATCGATGAACGCCGCGGTGACACGGAAGGACCGGTGGCATGACAGAACAGATCATGGTCGCCTTCGAGGGTGAGGGTTCCGGTGTCGACGACCTGTCCTGGGGCCAGCTGGACCTGTGGATGGCGATGCGCCGCCAGAACTCCTGGCTGCCCATGGGCGGCGCGACGCCACTGCCCGACGGCACCAGCCTCGCCGACGTCGTGGAGAACCTCCGCTACCTGATGAGCCGCTACCAGCCGATGCGGACCCGGCTGCGCTTCGACGCCGACGACCGGCCGTCCCAGGTGGTGTCCAGCTCGGGTGAGATCGCGCTGGACGTCGTCGAAGCGGGCGATGACGACCCGGCGGAGCTCGCCGACGCGATGCGGCGGCGGTATGAGGAGACCGACTACGACTACGTGACGCAGTGGCCGATGCGAATGGGCGTGGTGGTCCGGTCCGGGCAGCCGACGCACCTCGTCGCCATCATGTGCCATCTGGTCACCGACGGCTCGGGCGCCGCGGTGATGATCGCCGAGTCCGGCGCGCGGGTGGCCACGCCGGTCAAGGGGATGCAGCCGCTGGAGCAGGCCCGCTGGCAGCGCTCGCCGGCCGGTGTCCGGCAGAACGAGGCGGCGCTGCGCTACTGGGAACGGCTGCTGCGGACCATCCCGTCCCGCCGGTTCGCCGGCTCGGACGACCCGCGGCAGCCACGCCACTGGCGGGGCGAGTTCAGGTCTCAGGCCCTGCACCTGGCGACGCAGGCGATCGCCGCCCGGGCCGGCCTGGACGCCTCGCCGGTGCTGATGGCCGTCTACGGGGTGGCGCTGCACCGGATGACCGGGATCAATCCGGTGGTGTTCCGGCCCACGGTGAACAACCGGTTCCGCCCCGCCCTCGCCGACGTGGTGTGCACCGTCGCCGAAAGCGGCCTCTGCGCGCTGGATGTCGCGGGGGTACCGTTCTCCGAGGCGCTGACGCGGACCCAGCGGGCGGCGATGACGGCGTACAAACACGCCTACTTCCATCCGGTACACCTGCAGGACCTGATCGCGAGCGTGGCCGCGGAGCGGGACCCCGACTTCGACCTCGGCTGCTTCTACAACGACCGGCGCATCACCACCCGGGCGGGCGCCACCGGCCCGGCCCCGACGCCGGACCAGATCCGCGAGGCGCTCTGCGGCGGCAACACCACGTTCCGCTGGACGATCCAGCAGGACGACCCCTTCGAGCGGCTGTTCGTCCACATCGACGACGTGCCGGACACGATCCAGATCACCGTGTTCATGGACACCCACTTCGTCTCGCCCGGCGACGCGGAGGCGTTCCTGCGCGGGATGGAGGAGGTCGCCGTCGAGGCCGCGCTCGACCTGGTGCCGCAAGGCCAGGCCCGGTAGGACGACGCCTTCCCGGTTCAGCGGGCCCGGCGCGGGTAGGTGTACATCTGCCCTGCGCCCGCCTCCGGGAAGGACGCGTCGATGGATGACACCGCACGGGCCGGCAGGATCGCCGCCGAGCTCGCTTCCCGCGACGTCCACGCGGTCGCAGTCACCTGGGTCGACAACGCCGGCATCACCAGGGTGAAGACGGTGCCGGTCCGCCGGCTCACCCACGCGGCCGCCTGGGGCGTCGGCATGTCGCCGGTCTTCGACGTGTTCCTCGTCGACGACTCGGCCACGACCAGCGAGCACGTCGGCGGGCCGGCCGGGGACCTGCGGCTGTTCCCCGACCTGGACCGCGCCACCGTCCTGGCCGCGCAGCCGCACTGGGCCTGGGCGCCGGCCGACCGGCGGACCCAGGAAGGCGAACCGTGGCCGTGCTGCCAGCGGACACTGGCCCGCACCGCCGCCGCCCGCGCCGCCGAGACCGGCCTCGAGCTGCGGATGGCGTTCGAGGTGGAGTGGTATCTCGCCACCGCCGACGGCGAGCCGGCCGCGACCGGGCCCGCCTACGGGATGACCCGCGTCGTCGAGGCGGCGGCCTACCTCGACGAGCTGTACCGGGCCTTCGACGCGCAGGACGTGCCCGTCGAGCAGATCCACCCGGAGTACTCGCCGGGCCAGTTCGAGGTGTCCGTCGCCGCCGCCGACCCGGTGCTCGCCGCCGACCGGACGGTGCTGGTCCGCCAGACCGTCCGGGCCGTGTCCCAGCGGCACGGCCTGCGGGTGTCGTTCGCCCCCGTCGTCAGCGCCGGCCAGGTCGGCAACGGCCAGCACCTGCATGTCTCGGCGCGCCGCGACGGGCAGGCGCTGTTCAGCGGGGGTGCCGGGCCGCACGGGCTGCGCCCGGCCGGCGAGGCCGCGATGGCCGGGCTCCTGCGGCGGCTGCCGGCGCTCACCGCGCTCGGCTCCCCCGGTGTCGCCAGCCGGCTCCGGCTGGAGCCGCAGCACTGGGCCGCACCGTTCCGCTGCTGGGGGCACGAGAACCGGGAGGCCGCCCTGCGGCTGGTCACCGGCAGCCCCGGCGAGCGCGACCGGGCCGCCAACGTCGAGGTCAAGTGCTGCGACGGCGCCGCCAACCCGTACCTCGTCGTCGCCGCCGTGACCGAGATCGTCGCCGCCTCGTGCGGGTACGACCTGCCGCTGCCCGCCGAGGTGCCGGGCGACCCGGCGCTCCTGCCCGAGGACCGCCGCCCCGAACGGCTGCCGCAGACGGCCGACGCCGCCGTCGCCGCGCTGCGCGCCGACGACCTGCTGGCCGGCCTGCTCGGACCGGCGCTGCTGGAGGCGTACTGCGCGGTCCAGCTCGCCGAGGCCGACCGGTTCGCCGGCGCGACCCAGCAGGAGATCGTCGAGGCGACCCGGTGGAGGTACTGATCGACGGGCTGATCGACGGGCACTGTCACCGGGTGCTGGCCCGCGACCTCGACCGGGCCGCGTTCGAGACCGCCTGCACCGAGGCCGACCTGCCGCCCCCGCCGGGTGTGTCCTATCTGGACAGCCGGGTCGGGCTCGCCGTGCGCCGCTGGTGCGCCCCCGCCCTCGGCCTGCCGGTCCATGCGCCCGCCGGCGACTACCTGGCCCGCCGCGCCGAGCTCGGCTGGCGGGCCGCCACCGAGGCCCTGCTGCGCGCCGCCGGCCTCGCCGAGCTGCTCGTCGACACCGGCCTCGACGACCCGGACCTGCTCGGCGACGCCGGCCTCGCCGCGGTCTCCGGCGCCCGCGTCCGCGAGGTCGTCCGCCTCGAACGCGTCGCCGAGACGCTCCCCGCCGACACCGGCGCCGCCGAGTTCGCCGCCGCCTTCGCGTCCGCCCTCGACGGCCGGGTCCGCACCGCCGCCGCCGTCAAGTCCGTCGCCGCCTACCGCCACGGCCTCGCCGTCCCCGCGCGGCCGCCCCCGCCGCGCGCCGTCCAGCGGGCCGCCGGCGCGTGGCTGCGCGGCGGCCGCGGCCGGATCACCGACCCGGACCTGCTCGGCCACCTGCTGTGGGCGGGCGTCGGCACCGGCCTGCCGCTGCAATTGCACACCGGCTTCGGCGACCGCGACCTCGCGTTGCACCGCGCCGACCCGGCCCTCGCCCAGCCGTTCCTCGCCGCGCTCGACCCGCGGGGCGCGCCGGTCGTCCTGCTGCACTGCTACCCGTTCCACCGCAACGCCGGCTGGCTCGCCCAGGTGTACCCGCACGTGCACGTCGACGTCGGCCTCACCCTCACCCACGCCGGCGACGCGGTCCTGCCCGAGTTCTTCGAGCTGGCGCCGTTCGGCAAGCTGCTGTTCTCCACCGACGCCTACCTGCTGCCCGAGTTGTACCTCGTGGGCGCCGCCCGCTTCCGGCACGCCCTGCGCCGCCTGCTCGACACCTGGCGCGCCGACGACAGCGTCAGCATCGCCGACGCCGAGCGGATCACCGCGCTGGTCGGCGCCGGCAACGCCCGCCGGCTGTACGGCCCGGGAACCACACTGTCCGCACCCGTGACGTAACCAACCGTGTTGCCACGTTCTATCTAGTTTCGTCGCAACACGCGCCCGAGGCATATCAATGTCGCGACGGTCGTATGACGTATTGATCCCCGCTAAGGTCAGTGGCATTCCTAAACCGAAGGAGGGGAAACCATGCCATTGACGCAAGCCGATCTAGCGACGCTCGGGAACGCGCCGATCACCATCAAATCCACGTTCTTTGACAACGTGTATCTCAGAATGGACGGCACCTCGGTGAACGGTGCCGGACCGGGCGGCACCGTCAACTGCCAGCTGAATGCCGGCGCCAAGGAGCGGTTCAAGCTGCGCCCCCAGGCCGACGGCTCCTACTCGGTCGAATCGGTCGCCTCCCCGAACGTGTTCCTGCGCATGGACGGCACCGGGGTGCCCACCACCGGAGCCGGTGGCGGGACCGTCAACTGCCAGCTCAACGCAAACGGCGGCGCAAACCACAAGTTCAATCTCCGGGCCCAGTCCAACGGTTCATTCTCATTCGAGTCGGTCGCAATTCCCGGCATCTTCCTGCGCCTGGTCGGCTCGGGCGTCACCACCCGCACCGACGCGGGCGGCGGAATTGTGAACTGCCAGCTCAACGCAAACGGCGGTGCGCACGAGTCGTTCTTTCTCTCCCGCGACGACCAGCTGCTCAACTTCGTGATGGAGCAACAGCAGCAGACCTACTGGTGCTGGTCGGCGTGCACGGTCAGCGTCGAGAAGTACTACAACCCGGCCACCACGCTGACGCAATGCACGCTGGCGAACACCGAGTGGGGACGCAACGACTGCTGCGGTGCGGGTGGGGCCGGAGCATGCAACCGGGGCAACTGGCCGCAGACCCCGATGCAGCGGCTCGGGCGGCTCAACCAGGACCTGCGGACCACGCTGACCGCCGCGCAGATCTCCGACGAGCTGGCCAAGGGCGCACCGTTCATCGCCGATGTCATCTGGCGGGACGGCAACTCCCACGTCCTGGCGGTCCACGGCCGCCACCAGATCGACGGCGTCGAGTACGTCAAGGTCGCCGATCCGGCGTACGGCAACTCGACCTGGACCTACGACGACTTCTGCGCCCGGTACCAGAACATCGGGACGTGGCGCTACTCCTACACCACCAAGCGCTGAGGGGACCACATGCCGCTGCACCTGCCCGATCCGCCGTCGGGCGCACACGACCACGTCAAGTCCAGGCTGCACACCCTCGCCGCCCACGGCGGTCTGCACACCAAGGCGCTGCGCGGTGCCCGGGCGGACCAGCTGGACCTGTCCACGCCGCATCAGGTCTTCACCCTCGGGGCGGACGACATCGCCGCGGGCGGCGGCCTCGACCGGGCCGAGCCGGCCGGCTGGCGCTATCTCGTCGAGTCCGCCGGGCAGGTCGTCGCCAGCGCCGAGACCATGCCCGCACCGGACGGGACCCAGCGCTTCGCCAACGTCAACGAGGGCCCGTTCGTCGACGCCACCGACAAGGCCATGAAGGTCGTCCGGAAGCTGCCCAAGCTCGAGGCGGCCGGCTTCGAGCTGCGCCTGCTGCGCGTTCCCAGCCTGTACCTGACGGCGCTGTGGCTGCACTCGCCCGCCGAAGACCTCCTGGTGCCGCTGCAACCGTCGCCGATCGGCAAGGAGGGCAAGAGCATGTCCGCGGCCGAGTTCCTCAGCGACCTCGCCGAGTACGCCCGGTCCCGGCCGTCGCTCCCCCCGCCGCCGCCGGTCTGACGTGCGTCGCACGGTCGGCGGCGCGGCCAGGTCGTGAGCCGCGCCGCCGACGGTGCTACCAGCCGACCGCGATGAGCATGTACTGCGGGTTGTTCAGGGCGATGAAGCTGGACTGATCGGCGGCGTCGTCGTAGGGGAAGCCGTACGCCTTGCTGCCGATCGCGTGGTTGTGCCAGAACCGGGCGTAGTAGTTGGCCGGTGCGCTCTGGTAGAACCGGCCGACGTCGCCCCACTGGGACTGCGGCAGCTGGGCGACGTGCCGGTTGAGCGCGCCGCACAGAGCCGCGTTGTTCGCCAGGGACCCGGCGCAGCCGAAGACGTCGCCGGTGGAGACGTTGTAGCCCAGGAACGACGTGTAGTTGTAAGAGTTCGGTACGGACGACCCTGATCGGGCCGCGATGATCGACTCGGTATCGTCGGGGCCATGCGGTACGTGGCGATCGGTGACAGCTTCAGCGAGGGCATGGGTGACGAGCGGGCGGACGGCATCCCGCGCGGGTGGGCCGATCTGGTCGCGGCCGCGCTCGGCGCCGCCGACCCGCAGTGGCGCTACGCCAACCTGGCGATCCGGGGCCGGCTGCTCGATCCGATCGTGACCACCCAGCTGGACGCCGCGCTGGCGATGTCGCCGCCGCCGACGCTGATCTCGCTCAACGGCGGCGGGAACGACATGATGCGCCGCGGCGCCGACCTCGCGCACCTCGTGCGGCTCATCGAGGGGGCGGTCGAGCGCTGCGAGGCGGCCGGGGTCCGGCTCATGGTCCTCAGCGGCGCCGACCCGTCGGACCACCTGCCGCTCGGGCGGGTGCTGCGCCGCCGCGCCGAGCAGCTCACCGAGGCGGTGCGGGAGCTGACCGGCCGCCACGGCGTGCTGTTCGTCGACTGCTTCGGCGACACCGAGCTGCGCCGCGCCGGGTACTGGTCGGCGGACCGGCTGCACCTCAACGCCGCCGGCCACCGGCGGGTCGCGGGGCTCGTCCTGGCCGCCCTGGGCGTCCCCGGCGCCGAGCACCGGCTCGACGACACCGCGGCGGCGGCGCGCGGGCTGGTCGTCCAGGCCCGGTACTACCGCCAGCACGTCCTGCCGTGGGTGCTGCGCCGGGTCCGCGGCCGCTCGTCCGGCGACGGGCGCGTGGCGAAGTACCCGGCGTGGACCAGCGTCTCCTGAGCAGGCACGGGCTCAGGTCACCAGGCCGCGCCGGTACGCGTAGATGACCGCCTGCACCCGGTCGCGCAGGTCCAGCTTGGTAAGCAGCCGCGATACGTACGTCTTCACGGTCTCGGGGCTGATGACCAGCGCGGCGGCGATCTCGGCGTTGGTCAGCCCCTCGGCGATGAGCCGGAGCACCTCCAGCTCGCGCGGGGTGAGCGGCGCGCCGCCCGGGCCGTCGGCGGCGGGCCGGATCCGCGCGGCGTAGCGCCCGACGAGCTGCCGGGTCACCTCCGGGTCCAGCAGCGCGGCGCCGGCCGCCACGGTGCGGACGCCGTGCAGCAGCTGGGTGGTCGGCGCGTCCTTGAGCAGGAAGCCGCTCGCCCCGGCCCGGAGTGCCTCGTAGACGTACTCGTCGAGGTTGAACGTCGTCACCACCAGCACCTTCACTGGCTCGGCCACGCCGGCGCCGGCGAGCCGCCGGGTCGCCTCGATCCCGTCGAGGACGGGCATGCGCACGTCCATCACCACGACGTCCGGCCGCAGGCACTCCGCCAGGCCGACCGCCGCCCGGCCGTCGCCGCACTCCCCGACCACCTCCATGTCGGGCTGCGCGCCGAGGATGGTGACGAATCCCGTCCGTACGAGGGCCTGGTCGTCGGCGACCAGCACGCGGATCGTCACAGCGGGATCCGGGCGGTCGTGGTGAAGCCGCCGTCGGGCCGCGGCGCCGCGGTGAAGGTGCCGCCGAGGGCCCGGACGCGCTCGGCGAGGCCGCTCAGTCCGCGGCCGCCGTCGGTGGAGACCTCGACCGTGAGCTCGTCCGCGCCGTGATGCAGGTGCACGACGGTACGGCGGCCGTGGGCATGCTTCAGCGCGTTGGTCAGCGACTCCTGGACCACGCGGTGGGCGATGGCCTCGGGGTCGCCGGGCGTCTCCCGGGGCGTGCCGGACTCGGTGACCTCGACCGGCTGGCCGGCGCCGCGGGCCTGCTCGACCGGTGCGCGGAGGTCGGCCTGCCCGCCGTGGCCGGGGTCCAGGACGTCCAGGAGCCGGCGCAGGTCGGAGATGGCGCGGCGGCCCGTGCCGGCGACGGCGGTCAGCGACTCGTCCAGGCGGTCGGGCGCGGCGGTCAGGTACCGGGCCGCCTCGGCCTGCACGACCATCGCCGTCACGTGGTGGGTGACGACGTCGTGCAGGTCGCGGGCGATCCTGGCCCGCTCGGCGGCGCGGGTGCTCTCCGCGACGTGCCGGCGGCGCTCGGCCTCGGCGGCGCGGGTGACGCGCAGCCACGCGCCGATCCCCCACGCGAGCGCCACTGCGAGATAGAACGTGAGGTACCCGGTGACGCCCTCCGCCGAGCCCCGCCGGTCCAGGGCCACGGCGAGCGGCACGTACGCCACCGTCACCGCCACCGCCGTGAGCACCCGGACCCTTCTCCCGCGCCGTCCGGCGACCGCGGTGCCGTCCCCGCCGAGGTGGGCGCCCGCGCTCATCAGGGCGATGGGCAGGGCGGTGCCGGCGACGAGGTGGTAGCCGAGGAGCTGGTCGGCCGCGAACCCCGCCGCGACGAGTGCCAGGCACAGGGCCGGCCGGCGCCGCCGGAGCACCAGCGGCAGGCACTCGAGCGCGGCGACCGCGACGGCCCACCCGTCGAACGGGCGGGACGGCAGGTCCTCGGCGAGGCGCGTGCCGTAGCCGTGCAGCGCCGGCACGAGCGAGGCGGCGGCGAGCAGCAGCGCGAGCGGCAGGTCCCGGACCGTGACGTCGAGACCCGCCCACCGCTCCCGGAGCCGCTGGGCGTCGATCACCGGCCGAGCGTAGCGGCCGGGCGGCGGCTCCGGCGTGCCAGCACGCGGCCCCGGCGCCGGGCGAGGGTCATGAAGACCACGGTGGCCGCCACGCCGGCGACGACCGACGCCAGGCTCGCCTCGGGGCCGAACACGCCGCCGGACAGCAGCACCGGCCCGGACAGCGCGCCGTCGAGCAGCCCCTGCGCCGTGTCGTTGCCGGAGACCTCGGTGCCGAAGACGCCCGCCTCCGCGAAGTTCCACGCGAAGTGCAGGCCGATCGGCAGCCACAGGGTGCGGGTCGCGGCGTAGGCGGCGCCGAGCATGCCGCCCGCCTCGATCGCGATGGCGACCGCGCCCCACAGGCTGGCGTGCGGGTTGAGCAGATGCATGAGGCCGAAGAGCGCGCCGGTCAGGGCGAGGGCGGTCCAGGTGCCGGTGCGGGCCTCGACGACCCGGAACAGCACACCCCGGAAGATGAGCTCCTCGGTGACGGCGGCCGCGAGCATCAGGCCGAGCAGTGCGGCGGCGCCGGACAGCGATCCCCAGCCTTCGACGCGGTACCCGCCGAGGAGCGCGATCACGGCGATGACCGCGGTGAACAGTGCCGCACCCAGGACCGCACCGCGGCCGAACGCGACGGCCGCGCCCTCGCGGGGCAGGTCGGGCGACGGGCGGTGGCCGATCCGGACGTACACGACGAGGGCCAGGACCGCGGTGACGGTGCCGGCGAGGAGGGTGAGCCACGGGTTGCCGCCCATGACGAGGCTGCCGAGGAACGAGACCGCGAAGACGGCGGCGAGCTGCAGGAACGATCGCATGCAGTGAACGGTATGGATTCGCGCGAGGCAGCGCGTCACCGCGCGGTGGACACCTGACCGTAGCTCGCTCGGGGGACACGCGTGGGCGGCCGAGGAAAGCGTGGACGCTGAGATACCTGATCCTCCGCCTGCGCGGAGGTTCCCGATTCGAACGGAAACAGCAGGAAGCGCCCACATGGCCTCGGCCGCCGCCGCTTACGCGGGGATCAGCTCGTGGAGCCGGTTCACAGTGTAGGTCTCCGAACCGGCTGGCAGGCCCTCCGGTGCGTCGATGCCGATGAACGTGACGGGTTCGTCGGGGAGGCTGCCGTCCCAGGTGGTCACGTCGGCGCCGGCGCGCCACAGGTCCACGAGGTACGACACGGTGAGGTACCGGCGCTCCATCAGGGCCCGCACCCGGTCGGCCGTGGTGAACGTCTGCTCCTCGACCCGGTTGAACGACGGGCGGCCCTCCAGGTACAGGTGCAGCCACACCGCCTCCCAGCCGCGCTCACCGCGGGCGAACACCATCGGCAGGGCGATGCGGCCCTTGCCGCGCAGGTCCGAACGGGCCCGCACGGTCCGGGCGTCGAACGGGGCGCCGCGCTGGTCGAAGGTGCGGGTCTGGTAGCCGAACATCGACTCGGCGACCTGCTGGAACGACTCGCCCGAGTAGATGTGCACCTGCGGCACGACGTGCGGTGCGCCGATCGTCAGCGGCACGTCGATGAACTCGGTCGCGCCGTCCGGTGCGTCGGTGATGTCACCGGAGTGCACCACCCCCTCGTGGTGGTAGTTCGTCCACGACACCTGGCCGACGCTGTGGTACTCGTCATCGAGCAGCAGCACCGACAGGTCGAAGTCCGTGCGGAGGCTGGTCTGGCGCCAGTAGGTGAAGAAGCGCAGCAGCTCCCCCGCGACCGGCGCCCGCGAGCCGCGCGGCAGCACGCCGAAGCCGCCCTCCGCCGCCTTGCCCGACAGCGGCAGCGCGACGTCGAGCACGTCCGGGTCGACCAGCAGTGGCCGCGGCTGCCGCGGCAGGCGCGCCGCGATCCGCGCGTCGAGCAGCGCCGACAGCTCGGCGACCAGCCCCGCCGGCAGCGGCGGCCGCTCGTCCGGCCCGGTCCACGCGCGGCGCGACCGGTTCACGTACATGCGCGCCGACATGGGCGCCAGCCGGTTGCCGACATGCTCCCGCAGCGAGCACAGCACCCGCCCCGACGCCGAGCCGAGCGCACCCCTGACCGCGTCGACCACGACGCCCCGCTCCGCCGGCGAGGCGAGCCGCAGCAGCCGGTCCGCGGAGCGCAGCAGCAGGCCGGGCGCCGCCGACAGCACCGACGCCGCCGCGCCGGCGCCACCGGCACCGAACGCCGCCTCCGCACGGGCCGCCAGGTTGCGCACCCGCCGCTCGCCACGCGCGACCGCGAACACCGCCTGCGCGTGCGGCCACTGCTCGTGCTCGTGCGGGTGCAGCCGCTCGCCGAGCCGCTTCCACGGCTCGGCGTGCCGGGCGACGTCGCCGAGCCGGTCCTGGTCGGCGGCGACGACCCGGTCCAGCGCGGCCAGCAGGACGCGCCGCTCCGGGCGCCGGAAGGACCGGAACCGGGTGGGTGCCGCCAGCGAGACGTCCCCGCCGGAGACCTGGCAGGCGAGGCGCAGCACGTCGGTCGTGGTGTCCACGGCGACCAGCGGGCGGCCGAGCACCAGCCTGACCCCGTTGAGCACCGCCCGGTGCTCCCGCACCGGGATCACGTCCGGCTGCGTGCCGTCCATGCACGCGACCACGAGCTCGCCGAGGAGCGCGAGGTCCGCCTCCCCGAGCGGCGTCGTGCTGCCGGCCAGGGCCAGGTACAGCCGCTCCACCTCCACGCCGGCGGTGTCGCCGAGGTGCAGCAGCGTCAGCCGGTCACCGGCCGAGGCGATCAGCGCGTCGTGCGCGGCCAGCAGTTCCGCGTAGGTGTGCTGGTACGTGCCGTAACCCGGCAGGTCGAGCAGGTTCACCGCACCGGAGCGCGCCGCGTCGCGCAGCACCGCGTCGGAGGCCGTCCCGCCGCCGGCGAGCACCGCCGCGCGCAGCCGCTGCGTCCAGAACTCGACGGTGTCCGGCACGTCGTGCGGGAAGCCGATGAAGTACGCGTTGTGCTGGACGTGGTCGCCCACCAGCTCCCGTACCGCGGAGACCACCGTCGCGGCGAGGTCCATCGCCGGCCCGGGGGCGAGGCCACCGACGTGCTCCAGCAGCGCCCGCGACGCGGAGAACCCGGCGTCGAGCAGCGCCGCGTCCAGCTGCCGGGCCACCGCGGCACCGTCACCGGCCGCGCCGGTGCTCGCCGGCACGCGCAGCGTCCTGGAGATGAGCAGCTTCTCGAGCACGCGGCCCCCATTCGGTCAACAGCCGGCCGGAGCCGGCACGGGTGGGCCGCCGGGGACTCGAACCCCGAACCCTTCGATCCAACAAGGAGAAGGAAGCGCCTCCATGTCCGCTCGCGCGGGAAGCGGACGCGCTACTCAGTCGAATGCTCTCCCAGTTGAGCTAGCGACCCGTGCGCCGATCATCGCACCGGCCCGATCGGCGCGGCCATCGATTATCGCGCTTCTCGGCCCGGCCGCTGTACTCGGTATCGCCGGCGGCCTCGCCGCCATCTACACCTGCACGACCAACAACGACCAGACCTGGCACTCCCCCGCCGGCAGCTGCCATCCGACGTATCCGACGTACTGCATGTACGTGAACGGCGACAGCAGGTGCCTCGCCGTCAACGGGGGCAACATCTACAACGGATCACGCATCCTGGGCTTCCCCTGCACCGGGAGCCTGGATCAGTACTGGGCCCGGACCGGCGCCGGGGACAACCTGATGAACCTGAAGGGCGGGGTGTAGGGCGTCCGTCGCTGACACGAAGGTGGAGCGGATCAACCCGGTGACCGTCTTGCGGTACAGCTGCTGACCAGCGTGAACGCCACCAAGGTTTGTCCGACGTTGTTTGTCCGACGCCTGCGGCGCTATCGGTCAAGTCACGGATGATCCACGGTCTACCCAGCGAACATCCTCGGCCCATCCGGCACCCTGTGCCCAATTGGCGCGGGATCCGTTCGCCGTTCACGCCTGCCGAATCCGGTGGAGCGCGTTACGGCCGTCGCATCGGTGCAGCACCGTGGCGGCCACAGCACGGAAGGACGCACATGAGAAGCATCAGATCCGCAGCACGCCGCGTGGCGACCTCGGCGGCGGCCATCACGGCCGGTGTCGCGGCAAGCGCCGTCGGAGTATCACCGGCCATCGCAGCTCCCACTGTGTGCGAGCCCAACACTGTTTGGATCGACGTGGCGAGCTACACCAAGGAGGGCGAGGCCACCAAGTGGTCGGTCCACTACAAGAACGACTCGACACCGGAACACTTCGCATGGAGCACGACAAAGGTAGCCGAGGTCACGGCATCGGCGTCGTTCGGGGGCACACTGGGGGCCAATGCCAGTCTCAAGAAGATTGCGGAATTGACCCTCAGCACCACGACGAACTACGGGTTGCAGGGGGTCATTTCCGTGACCAGCACCTACACGCGCGACGTGTCATTCAGTACGCCAGGAAAGTGGGTCATCTACGCCGGACACTACTCGGGCGGCGGCAGCTATTCCGAGCGGCGGTGCAACAGCACTGGGACAGTGATATCGACCAATGGTTCAGGACGCGCCTTCACCTTCGACAAGGCGCGCGCCACAGGGTTGATCAACTGCGCGAATTCAGTCAGTGACCGGGTCGCTGCCGACGCAAAGACCAAGTGCGGCTGACGGCTCACCGTCATACGAACGGCCACGGGTGGCGCTCGCGCCCCACCCGTGGCCCCGCTCGACGAGAGGTGTACGGATGCGACCGATCCGCCAGGCCGCCGCGGTCGTCCTCACTGCGATCGTCCTTGCCGGCTGCGCCGCTCCCGCTTCCGCTCCGGAGCGTGATGGCGTCCGGGTGGTGCCGTCGCAGCCGGGGGCCGTGGCCTGCTACACCCCGGTGGATTATCCGGTGCCGCCGGTGCACGAACTGTTGAACAGCCTGCCGGTGCCAGGGCTCAGCATGGAGCATGCTCTTTCCGACTACCAACTGGTGGCAACGGGCCGGCCGTGCACCCAGGTGACGGCCGGAGTCGCGGAACCCGCGTGTGAACCAATGAGGGGATCTGACGAGCGCCTTACGGGTCGGCTGCTCTGGCGCTCGCTGGACGACCTGACCGGACAGCTTTTCGGGGAAGGTGTCACCAGATTCACCACAGCAGACTTGACCGGGATGTCACAGGACGGCCACGTGATCTTTCGGTACCGAATGACGGCAGTACGCTACCCCACCGCCGATCGGGCCGCAGCCGCGTCGCCGGTAAAGATCGTTGAGCGGTGCGAGGCGGGGGCTCAGCCGAATCCCGACTTCGCCGGCGCCAGGCGGCACACGCTCAGCCACGGCGACCAGCCGTATCTGGTGGTGCAGCAGGATGGAGCCGCACTCATCATGGTCGAGGGACGAATCAGCGCCGACATTTTCGATCCCGGCGCGTCTGCGTCCACCAGGACCGGGCTGCTTCCCGCTGCAGCGATGAATCAGATGGTCGCGTGGTACTCGCGGGTCACAGCTTGATCATCGGGGCCCGAGATCCATGCGATTCGGCATCGGGGTCGCCGTGCCGACGGGCCGTGGGAGCGGTTCGACCTCCTGCAGTAGACGAGGACCGATGCGGCGGAACCCCGGCGCCCGGATCGCGCCCCACCAGGGCATCGACGTGCGTGCGGGGTCCCGGGGGAAGGACCCCGCGACCTGGGTGTCGATGGTGACCGAGCACTTCCGGACGAACGTCAACGGCGGGCCGTGGGCGAGCGCGCAGGACATCGCCGACATCGGCAGCTACAACATCCTCATCGGCGAGAGCCCGTTCTACAAGACGGGCCAGGAGTCGTTCGAGTCGTCGCACCACATCTTCCACAAGGCGTTCCCGGGCGGCTTCTACTGGGAGGTCCTGGAGGTCCTCAGCCCGCCGCCGGTCGTCACGTTCAAGTGGCGGCACTGGGGCGCCTTCGAGGGCGAGTACCACGGCCACCAGCCCAACGGGCAGACGATCGAGATGTTCGGCATCAGCGTCGCGAAGGTCAGCGACGACCTGAAGCTCCTCGAGGTCGAGCACTACTACGACCCGAACCAGTTCCTCGGCAAGCTCACCGGCGGCTGCCCCGTCGCGCACTGACAGCACCGCCCGGCGGCGGCCACCCGGTTCGTCCCGGTGGCCGCCGTCCACAATGGACAGACTACGACCTTCAGGCGTTGCGGCCCGCGGCGTGCCGCTGCAGCGTCGACTCGGGCAGGCCGGACTCGGCGGCCAGCGCCCGCCACGTCGCGCCCTCCGCCCGCCGGTGCGCGGCGTACGCGGCGACCGACGTGAACCCGAACGGCGCGGCGGCGCTCGAGCTGCGGCTCGCGGCCCGGTGCCGTTTCGTCGCGTGCGGGACCGCGGCGATGCCGTGCCGCTCCATCGCGGCGAGGACCGACCAGCGCGTCACCCCGGCCTCGGCGGCGATCGCGGCGACCGTGCGGTGCTGCCGCAGATGGCGGTGGCGGAGGTACGCACCGACGTCGGTGTGACCGGCGGACCGGGCGGCCGGCAGCAGCCGGGCATCGCCGGGGTGGGCGCGGATCCGCGTGCGCTGCGCGGCGAGGTCGGGTGCGATCGCGGGCAGGTGCCGGGACAGCCAGTCCTTGTGCAGCCCGGCCTCGCGGCTGATCGCGGCCAGGCTCCGCCCGCCCGTGAGACGGTCGCGGACGTAGCCGGCGAAGGACTCGAACCCGAACTGGGCCGCGACCTTCGCGCCGACGTCGGACAGATGCTGCTCGGACCGCTGCCGGTTGCCTTCGGCGCGGGCCGCGGGGCGGATGGCCGACAGGGCCGCGAGGGTCTTCACGAGGCGCTCCTGCGGATGCGGCCGGCCCCGGGCAGCCTCGGCCGCGGCGACCGTCAGGACACCGCTGCGCGCCCGGACCCGGGCCGCCGCCTGCGCCCGCTGGACGGCCGGGTCGCGATGCTGGCGGGCCCGCAGCGCCTCCGCGCGCCGCTGCCGGGTCCGCCGCCCCGCCAGCGAGTTGCCGACCTCCAGGCCGAACGCGGCGATGTAGGCGGCCTTGGTCCAGCCGTGCACCCGCACGTGGCTGGCCACCGACAGGTACCAGCGACCGCACAGGTGGCAGCAGACACGGTCGCCGTTACCGTCGCTCAGCATCACGCCCACCGGCGCGTGGAACGGCGTGCCGTCGTCGAGGTGCCCCGCGATCACGCCGCGCCTCCCCTGGACTGGTAGTCGCAATGAGACTACCGAGGATGCGACGCGGACGGAACCCCGCGCCGTAGGCTGGCGCGATGGGTGAGCTGCCGCCGCTGTCCCTGGCCGACTGGATCGTGCTCACCGTCGTCGACGAGCAGCCCACGCACGGCTTCGCGATCGCCGCGCTCACCGCCGAGGACGGCGCGGTCGGCCGGGTGTGGCACATCCCGCGCCCGATCGTCTACCGCTGCCTGGACCGCCTCACCGGGCTCGCCCTGCTCCAGGTGGAGACCACGGAGGCGGGCAGCCGCGGCCCGCAACGCTCGATCCTCGCCACCACCCCGGCCGGATCGGCGGCGGTCGCCGAGTGGCTGCGCGAGCCGGTGCCCCACGTGCGTGACATGCGCTCGGCGCTGCTGGCGAAGCTGGCCCTGCTCACCCGCCGTGACGAGGACCCCTCCGGCCTGATCGCCGCGCAGCACGACATCCTGGCCCCGGTCCGCGACACCCTGCGGCGCCGGCACGCCGCCGCGACCGGCTTCGACCGGACCCTGCTCTTGTGGCGGCTGGAGAACGCCGAGGCCGCCGTGCGGTTCCTCGACGCGATCGGCCGGTCATCGCCCGCGCCGCCGCCGGACGACGCCGGCTGATCAAATGCGTTGCGCAAAGACCCGGGCCGGACCCGGCGGTCAGCCAGCGGCGCTCAGGTACACCCACGCCCGCACGGCGAGGCTCGGCTCTTCCCGCGAGGGGCCAGGATCGTTCCGGTCGCGCTGGCCGCGGACGGCGCCCGTGTCGTGCCCGGCGCCCGCTCCGGAGCCTCCGGGCCGCCGCGAGCGCCGATGCCCTGGCCGGGCTTGACGCCGGCTGGACCGCCGGAGCCGCCGCGCCGCTCCTGCGGCTCCCGTAACGCCGCGCACCTGCGAGGGCCGGCGACGGCCGTCCCGTGCACCTGCGGGGAAGGTTGCGCTGGTCCCGCGGCGCATGCACTCTTGGTGGACGAGTCTGGCGGCGACCTGCGGTCCTGCCGGATGGCACGCCGAGGCGGGAGCTGATGGGAAACGCGTGGCTCGCCGACGTCGGCGCGGACCCGCAGCGGCGGGCCCGTGAGATCGCGGCCGCCCACGAGCGGTTCCTGTCCACGCAGGCCCTCGCAGGGATCGACCCGGGGCTGCGGGACGTCGTGGCCAGGTCCTGGCAACGGTCGTCGGCCGCGCGGGTCGGCCAGGACGCGAGCCCGCCGGTCCTGCTCGCCGACGACGACCTGTCCGCGTACCGGGCGGCACACCCGCTCTCCCGCGTCATCGGCGTGCTGCGGCAGCTCGTCGGCGACACGGCGGACGACGGCGACTACCTCATGGCGGTGTCCGACGCCGCGGGCCAGCTGCTGTGGGTGGAGGGCCACCGGGTCGCCAGGGCCCGCGCCGAGCGGATGAACTTCGTCGAGGGCGCCCGGTGGGACGAGCCGCACGCCGGCACCAACGCCCCCGGCACCGCGCTGGCGCTCGACCACGAGGTGCAGATCTTCGCCACCGAGCACTACCTGTCGTCGGTGCAGGCGTGGACGTGCTCGGCCGCGCCGATCCACGACCCGGTCTCCGGGCAGGTGCTGGGCGTCATCGACATCACCGGCGGGCACGGCGTGGCCAACCCGCTGAGCCTGGCCCTGGTGCGCTCGGCGGCCCGCGCCTCCGAGGCCGAGCTCGCCCGCCAGCTGTCACGCCCTCCCGCCGGCTCCCGACCAGTGCTCGAACCTCCGGGGCTGTGGACACCCGCCGCCGGGCCGTCGGTGCGCCTGTCAGCGCTCGGCGGCAACGACGGCACCCTGCACGTCGACGGGCGGACGATCCGGCTGCAGCGCCGCCACACCGAGATCCTGATCATGCTGGTGCTGCACCCGGACGGGCTGACCGGCGAGCAGTTGCTGAGCGCCCTGTACGACGACCAGGCGAACCCGGCCACCGTGCGGGTGGAGCTGAACCGGCTCCGGCACGTCGTCGGCGACCTGCTCGCATCCCGCCCGTACCGGCTGCGCGGAAGCATCGGGGCGGACTTCGCCGACGTGGCGGCGGCGCTGCGCGGCGACCACCTCGCCCGGGCCCTCGCCGGCTACCCCGGGCCGTTGCTGCCGACGTCGGAGGCGCCCGGGGTGGCCCGGCAGCGGCAGTGGCTGCACACCCAGCTCCGCTCGGCGGTGCTCGCCTCGTTCGACGCCGGGCTCGTGCGGGCCTGGGCCGACCGGAGCGGCTTCGACGACCTCGAGGTGTGGGAGCGTCTCGCCGCCGTCGCGCCGCACCGCTCGGCGCACCGCGGTGTGGCCAACGCCCGCGTGCGGCAGCTCCGCGCCGAGTACGGGCTGGGCCGCTGAGCGAGCGCCGACGCTACATTCATGTAACGTCCGCGAAACTACCGTGCCCGTCACGGCCCAACCGTCCAACGACGGACGGCGGCAGCTGACGGAAGGTCACCACGATGACCGACTTCGCCGCGCCCGGCACGTCCGGCGCGAAGATGCACTACGAGCCGCGCTACGACAACTGGATCGGCGGGCAGTTCGTGCCGCCGGTCAAGGGGCAGTACTTCGAGAACCCCACCCCGGTGACCGGTCAGACGTTCACCGAGATCGCCCGCGGCACCGCCGACGACGTCGAGCTCGCCCTCGACGCCGCCCACGGCGCGGCGCCCGCCTGGGGCCGGACCTCGGCCGGCGACCGGGCGAACATCCTCAACAAGATCGCCGACCGGATGGAGGCGAACCTCGAGGCCCTCGCCGTCGCCGAGACCTGGGAGAACGGCAAGCCGATCCGGGAGACCCTCGCCGCCGACATCCCCCTGGCGATCGACCACTTCCGGTACTTCGCCGGCGCCATCCGGGCCCAGGAGGGGTCGCTGTCGGAGCTGGACGACGACACCGTCGCGTACCACTTCCACGAGCCGCTCGGCGTCGTCGCCCAGATCATCCCGTGGAACTTCCCGATCCTCATGGCGACCTGGAAGCTCGCGCCCGCCCTCGCGGCCGGCAACGCCGTCGTGCTCAAGCCCGCCGAGCAGACCCCCGCCTCGATCCACTACCTGATGAGCCTCATCGGCGACCTGCTCCCGCCGGGCGTCGTCAACATCGTCAACGGGTTCGGCGTCGAGGCCGGCAAGCCCCTCGCATCCAGCGCCCGGGTCGCGAAGGTCGCGTTCACCGGCGAGACGACCACCGGGCGGCTGATCATGCAGTACGCCAGCGAGAACATCAAACCGGTCACACTGGAGCTCGGCGGCAAGAGCCCCAACATCTTCTTCGACGACGTCAGCGCCGCCCGGGACGACTTCTACGACAAGGCCCTCGAAGGCTTCACGATGTTCGCCCTCAACCAGGGCGAGGTCTGCACCTGCCCGTCCCGTGCGCTGATCCAGCAGGGTCATTACGACCGGTTCCTGCACGACGCCGTCGCCCGCACCGAGCAGATCGTGCAGGGCCACCCCCTCGACCTGGCCACCATGATCGGTGCGCAGGCGTCCAACGACCAGCTCGAGAAGATCCTGTCGTACCTCGACATCGGCCGGCAGGAGGGCGCCAAGGTCCTCACCGGCGGCGCGCGGGCCGACCTCGGCGGCGAGCTCGCCGGCGGGTACTACGTGCAGCCGACGATCTTCCAGGGCAACAACGCGATGCGCATCTTCCAGGAGGAGATCTTCGGGCCGGTCGTGTCGGTCGCGCCGTTCGCCGACTTCGACGACGCCATCAAGATCGCCAACGACACGCTGTACGGGCTGGGCGCCGGCGTCTGGACCCGCGACGGCTCCAGGGCCTACCGGGCCGGCCGCGCCATCCAGGCCGGTCGCGTGTGGACCAACTGCTACCACGCGTACCCCGCGCATGCCGCCTTCGGCGGCTACAAGGGCTCGGGCATCGGCCGGGAGAACCACAAGATGATGCTGGATCATTACCAGCAGACCAAGAACCTCCTGGTGAGCTACTCCCCCAAGAAGCTCGGCTTCTTCTGAGCCGATGGCCGAGATGTCACGCGTCGCGGTCACCGACGCCGCGGCCGAGCTGTTGCGCAAGCTGTACGCGGCCAACGGGCCGCTGATGTTCCACCAGAGCGGCGGCTGCTGCGACGGCAGCTCCCCCATGTGTTACGTCGACGGTGAGTTCCGCACCGGCGGGTCGGACGTGCTGCTGCAGGAGCTGCGGATCGACGGCGTCCCGGAGCCGGTGACGTTCTGGATGTCCGCGGCGCAGTTCGAGGCGTGGCGGCACACCCACCTCACCGTCGACGTGGTTAAAGGCCGCGGCGGCGGGTTCTCCCTGGAGGCTCCCGAGGGCGTCCGCTTCCTGATCCGGTCGCGGCTGCTCACCGCCGAGGAGAACGCCGTGTTCAACCCGTAGACGGCCCCGCCCAGCCCCGCCCCGGCCAGCCCGGGGCGGGGCTTTTCGGTCCCGCGTCCGGCGCCGGCCAGGAACCCGTCGTGCCTGGTCACCGCCGGCCGCTCATGGCTCCGGTGCGCAGATGCGGGGCTGATGAGACCAGGCTGTCGAAGACGCGAGCCTGGAGGCCGATTTGCTGCTGCACATGCGACAGCTAGGGTGTGCCGGTGACAGTGTTCCGGATCAGTGAAGCGGCCGAGCTGCTGGGCGTGAGCGCGGACACCGTCCGGCGCTGGGTCGACGCGGGCCGGCTGACCGCCGGCCGGGACGAGCACGGCCACCGGCTCATCGACGGCCTCGATCTCGCCGAGTTCGTCCGCACCGAGGGCACCGACACCGGTGCGTCCTCGGCGCGCAACCGGCTGCGCGGGATCGTCACCGCCGTCGTCAAGGACACGGTGATGGCGCAGGTCGACATCCAGGCCGGCCCGTTCCGGATCGTGTCGCTAATGAGCCGGGAAGCCGTCGACGAGCTCGACCTGCAGGTCGGCTCGGTGGCCATCGCAGTGATCAAGTCGACCACGGTCGTGGTGGAGCGCTCCACCCCGGCCGTCGCGAACAAGGGGAGGACCAGCTCGTGACATCCCGTTGGATCCGCACCAGCCTGGCCGCGTTCGCGGCCTTGACCGTCGTGGGGATCAGCGCCTGCGCCGACGACACGAAGACCGCCGCCCCGCAGCCGTCCACCGGCGGCGCCAGCCGCGCCGCCGCGGTCACCGGCGACATCACCGTGTTCGCGGCCGCCTCGCTGACCGAGTCGTTCAAGACCATCAGCAAGGACTTCGAGACCGCCAACCCCGGCACGAAGGTCACCTTCAACTTCGCGGGCAGCTCCGCCCTCGCCACGCAGATCAACCAGGGCGCGCCCGCGGACGTGTTCGCCTCCGCCGCGCCGGCGAACATGAAGACCGTCACCGACGCCGGCGGCGGCGAGGGCACGGCCACCACCTTCGTGAAGAACCAGCTCGTCATCGCGGTGCCGAAGGGCAACCCGAAGGCGATCAAGGGCCTCGCCGACCTGACGAAGCCCGGCGTGAAGGTCGCCCTGTGCGCCGAGCAGGTGCCGTGCGGCGCCGCCGCGAAGAAGGCCCTCGACGCCGCCACCGTGAAGCTCACCCCGGTGACCCTCGAGCAGGACGTGAAGGCCGCCCTGTCGAAGGTGAAGCTCGGCGAGGTCGACGCGGCCCTGGTGTACCGGACCGACGCCAAGACCGCCGCGGCGGACGTCGAGGGCGTCGAGTTCCCCGAGTCCGCCGGTGCGATCAACGACTACCCGATCATCGTGCTGAAGAAGGCCAAGAACCCGGCCGGCGCGCAGGCGTTCGTCGCCTACGTCCTGTCCGACAAGGGCAAGGCCGTGCTCACGGGCGCCGGCTTCCAGGCCCCGTAAACTCCGGCGATGCCGATCATGGACTCCGCGAAGGCGGCGCGACCAGCGGTCGCGCCGCCCCGGCGGCAGCGGATCCCGGCCGGGCTGCTCCTGCCTGCCGGGCTCGGCCTGCTGTTCCTCACGGTCCCGCTGATCGGCCTGCTGATCCGCGCACCCTGGACCACGCTGCCGCAGCGGCTCACCGAGCCGGGCGTGCTCACCGCGCTGCGGCTGTCGCTGCAGTGCGCCACCCTCGCCACGCTGGTCTGCGTGCTCCTCGGCGTGCCCCTCGCCTGGCTCCTCGCCCGCATCGAGTTCCCCGGCCGGCGCCTCGTCCGGGCGCTCGTCACCGTCCCGCTCGTGCTGCCGCCCGTCGTCGGCGGCGTGGCGCTGCTGCTCGTCTTCGGCCGCCGCGGGCTGCTCGGCGAGTGGCTCGACACGACGTTCGGCATCACGTTCCCGTTCACCACCACCGGGGTCGTCATCGCCGAGTCGTTCGTGGCGATGCCGTTCCTCATCATCGCCGTCGAAGGCGCGCTGCGCGGCGCCGACAGCCGCTACGAGGAGGCCGCCGCCACCCTCGGCGCCGGCCGCTGGACCACGTTCACGCACGTGACGCTGCCGCTCGTCGCGCCCGGCATCGCCGCCGGCGCGGTGCTGTGCTGGGCCCGGGCGCTCGGCGAGTTCGGCGCCACCATCACCTTCGCCGGCAACTTCCCCGGCACGACCCAGACGATGCCGCTCGCCGTCTACCTCGCCCTGGAGACCGACCTGGACGCCGCGATCGTGCTGAGCCTGATCCTGCTCACCGTCTCCGTCGCCATCCTCGCCGGCCTCCGCGACCGCTGGATCACCAGCCCATGACCGGCGCCTTCGTCGACGCGCACCTCGTCGTGGACCGGGGCACGTTCCGGCTCGACGTCGCCCTGCGGATCGACCCGGGGCAGGTCGTCGCGGTGCTCGGCCCCAACGGTGCCGGCAAGACCACCGCGCTGCGCGCCCTCGCCGGTCTCCAGCCCCTCACGACCGGGCACGTCACCGTCGACGGCGCCGACCTCGACCGGCCCGACCGGCGCCGCTTCACCCCGCCGGAGCGCCGCCCGATCGGCGTCGTCTTCCAGGACTACCTGCTGTTCCCGCACCTGACCGCGCTCGACAACGTCGCGTTCGGCCCGCGCCGGCACGGCGTCGACCGGCGCACCGCCCGCGAGCAGGCCGCCGCCTGGCTCGCCCGGGTCGGGCTGGCCGAGCACGCAAAACGCAAACCCCGCCAGCTCTCCGGCGGGCAGGCCCAGCGGGTCGCCCTGGCCCGCGCCCTCGCCGTGCACCCGGCGCTGCTGCTGCTCGACGAGCCCCTCGCCGCCCTCGACGCCCGCACCAGGCTCGACACCCGCGCCGAGCTGCAACGGCACCTCGCCGAGCACGCCGGCGCCGCGCTGCTCGTCACCCACGACCCGCTCGACGCGCTCGTCCTCGCCGACCGGCTCGTCATCGTCGAGGACGGCCACGTCGTGCAGGAAGGCGACGCGGCCACCATCACCGCCCGGCCACGCACCGACTACGTCGCCCGGCTCGTCGGCCTCAACCTGTACCGCGGCCGCGCCGACGGCCACACCGTCCACCTCCCCGGTGGGTTCGACCTCGCCACCACCGACCGGCTCGACGGCGACGCGTTCGTCGTGTTCCGGCCCTCCGCGGTCGCGCTGCACCCGCACCAGCCCGACGGCAGCCCCCGTAACACGTGGAGCGCGACCGTCGCCGGCATCCAACGCCACGGCGACAACCTGCGGATCCAGCTCGCCGGGCCGATCACCGCCGCGGCCGACGTCACCCCGGCCGCCGCCGCGCACCTGAGCCTGGCTCCGGGCCAGCAGCTGTGGGCCGCGGTCAAGGCCACCGAGACGCACGCCTACCCGGGCTGAGCCGCTTGGCACCTGACCTGATGCCGAGGCGACCACTGGCTCTGACCGGAAGGCCGGCATACGGCCGTACATAGTAGAACGGCGCTACAGTCGTCGGATGGGCTCCGTAGCAAAGCTGCTCGCCGCGCGACTCGTGCTGTTCGTCGCCGCGGCCGGCGTGATGTTTGTGCTGCCGATCGCCCTCGACCCGGCGTTCAAGCTCGCCATCGCGCTCGTCGTGAGCATGATCCTGTCGGCCTTCCTGCTCCGCCGCCTCCGCGCCGACGTGACCGCCGACGTGCAGGACCGCGTCCAGCGCAGGCAGGAGCGCAGGAGCGGCTCCGACCGGCCGGCCGGGTAGGGCTTTGCGCAGCGGCCGGCACGCGCCCCGCTACGGATGGGTGGGGTGCTCGTGGCCGGCGTGTCCGGCCGGCTCCAGCTGGAACGTCGAGTGGTCCACGTCGAAGCGCCCGGCCACGCAGGCCTGCAGAGCGTCGAGCAGTTGTGGGGCGTGCCCGTCCTGGAAGCATTCGTCGCGGACGACGACGTGGGCGCTGAGCACCGGCAGGCCTGACGTGACGGCGTGGACGTGCAGGTCGTGCACGTCCAGGACGTGGTCGAGCCCGGTGACGTGGTGGCGGACCTGGTCCAGGTCGATGCCGGACGGTGTCGCTTCGAGGAGCACGTTGACCGCCTCGCGCAGCAGCCGGACCGCCCGTGGGGCGATGACGAGGCCGATGAGCACCGACACGATGGCGTCGGCGCGGTCGAACCCGGTCGCCGCGATCACCCCAGCAGCGACGAGGACGCCGACTGAGGTGGCGGCGTCGGTGGCGACCTCGAGGAACGCGCCGCGCATGTTGAGGCTGGCGTTGCGGGCCCGCCACAGCAGGGCGACGCCGACGAGGTTGCCGGCCAGGCCGATGAACCCGAACAGCGCCATGCCGCCCGGTTCGACGGTGGACGGCTCGACCAGCCGGCGGACGCCCTCGACGAACACGTAGACGCTCATCCCGGCGAGGACCAGGCCGTTGACGGCGGCGGCGAGGATCTCCGCGCGGGCCCACCCGAACGTGCGGCGGCCCGTCGCCGGGCGGGCGGCGAGCACCGTCGCGCCGAGGGCCAGGGCCACCCCACCCGCGTCGGCGAGGACGTGCCCGGCGTCGGCGAACAGCGCGAGACTGCCGGTGACCAGCGCCCCGACGACCTCGACGGCGAAGATCGCCACCGAGACGGCGAGCGCCCCGGCAAGCGCGCCACGGTGCCGGCCGGTCGCCGTGACCTGGTGGTCGTGATCGTGTCCGTGGCCCATCACATCACTCTCCCGCGACACATGTTCACATGCGCATATTAATACGCATGACCGACGACGCGTCAAGGGTCCGGCCTAACTACTATGTTGCTTCGTAGTTGCGATCCGAGAGCGATTGAGTTGCCACAAACGGGAACTTTCACGTCCCAGCGAACGACTACGTGACGTAGGAGTCAGCTCAGGGGAAGGAACGGGTGCGGTGAGGTCAGACACGCGACGGCGGATCCGGTGGCGGGCGGGCGCGGCGCTGACGGTGGTGGCCGTCGTCACGGCCCTCATCACCGCCTCGCCCGCCTGGGCGCACAACGCGTTGCGCGGCAGCACCCCGGCCGAGGGCGCCAGCCTGCCCACCAGCCCGGCGGCGATCACGATGACGTTCCGCGAGTCGCCGAACGCCGCCATGGCGCAGGTGGCGGTGGTCGACGCCGCCGGCGCCGACCTGGTCGCGGGAGCGCCGACCGGCGCCGGGACCACCCTCACCCAGCCGTTGCGGGCGGCGACCGTGGCCGGTGCGGTCAGCGTCACGTACCGCGTCGTCTCCACCGACGGGCACCCGATCCAAGGCAAGATCACCTTCACGGTGGCCGCCGCCCCGCCCGCCTCGGCGGCCGCCACCAGTCCGTCGCCGGTGCCGGCCCAGACCAGCGCCGCCGCGCCGGCACCCACGACCGCCGCCGCCACATCTCAAGCCGCCGCGGCGGAGGAGCCGGTCCAGCCGTGGGGCGTCGCGTTCGTCGTCGGGCTGCTCGCCGGTCTCATCGCGATCGCCGCGGCCCTCGCCTTCTGGCCGCGGCGCCGCCGCTCCAACCAGACGGGCGGACCGGACGCCACCTGACCACCGCCCCATCGGAGGAACGGACGTACATGCTCACCGTCACGTGGCAGCGCATCGCCGTCGCCGGCGCCGTCATCGCCGCGGCGCTCCTGCTGCCGGGGGTCGCCGCCGCACACGTCAGCGTCACCGCCGAGGACGCCGTCCCGGGCAAGACCGCCCGGCTGACGTTCCGGGTGCCGAACGAGAGCGACACCGCCAGCACCGTCAAACTCGAACTCGTCATGCCCGCCGCGACCCCGATCGCGTTCGTCGCGCTCAAGGCCGTCCCGGGCTGGACCGCCACCACCGAACGGGGGCCGCTGCCCACACCGGTCGACACCCCGGACGGCCGGCTCACCGAGGCCGTCACGAAGGTGACCTGGACCGCGGCGTCCGGCGGCGGCATCAAACCCGGCTACTTCGAGGACTTCGAACTGTCCGCCGGCCCACTCCCCGACGTCGGCACCATCGTGTTCAAGGCACTGCAGACGTACTCCGACGGCGAGGTCTCCCGCTGGATCGAGGAACCGACCGGCGGCCAGGAACCCGCCGACCCGGCACCGGTCCTGCACCTGAACCGCGCCGCGCCGGGCAGCGCTCCGCCGGCAGCGGCAGCGGCAGCGGCACCGGCCGCGACGGGATCCTCGGGCACCGGTCCACTACCGGTCGTCCTGTCGGCGGCAGCGCTCGCGGTTGCTGTCGCGGCATTGGTACTGACCGTCGCCGGCGCCCGGCGGGCAGCGCGCGACGCGAACCGGCGACCGGAGTGACCCGGTGGCGTTGAAGGAGGTCGCGCGGCGACGCGCGCCGGTCGCGGTGCCGGTCGTGGCCGCGGTCATCGCGGCGGCGGGTGCGGTGTACGCCGGCGGGGGCACCGACGCGACGGCGCTGCCGGGGCTGCGGGTGGCCGGCCCGGTGACCGCATGGGGACTGCCGATCGCCAGGGTGCTGGCCGACGTGAGCGCGGCGGCGACGCTCGGGCTGCTGCTGGCCGCGGTGTGCCTCGCGCCGGTCGACCGTGAGCGGACCGGGCGGGAGCGCCGGTCGTCGCTGTCCGCGGCGGGATTCCACGCGACCCGGCTGGCGTCCCTGGCCGCGGCCGGATGGCTGGTGGCGGTCGCCGCGCTCGCCGTGTTCACCGTGTCGGACCTGCTTGCCGCGCCGGCCGCCGACGTCGTGCGTGGACGGGCGGCGGTGAGCTTCCTGCTCGACCTCGTGCAGGGCCGGGCGATGCTGGTGAGCGCGGCCGCAGCGGCGGTGATCGCGGTCGTCGCCCGGTCCGCCTTCGCCGTGCGCACGGTCGTGCCCCTGGCCGCGGTGGCCGTGGCTGGGCTCGCCGCGCCGGCGTTCGCCGGGCACGCGGCCTCGTCGGGCAACCATCAGCTCGCCGTGTCGTCGCTGGTGCTGCACAGCGTCGCCGCGGCCACCTGGCTCGGCGGACTGACCGCGCTGCTGCTCCTCCGCCTTCGCGGCACCGCCGACCGGCACCGGGCGGTGCGCCGGTTCTCCGCCCTCGCCACCTGGTGCCTGCCGATCGTGGTCGCCGCCGGGTCGATGAATGCCCTGACCCGCCTGCAACACCCGGCCGAGCTGTGGAGCAGCCCGTACGGACGGCTCATCGCCATCAAGATCGGCGCTGTCGCCGTCGTCGTGTGCCTCGCCGCGTGGCACCGGCGGGTCAGCATCCCGGCCCTGGCCGGCGACCGGCCCGGGGCGTTCCGGCGGATCGCGGTCGTCGAGGTGGCCGTCCTCGCCGCGGCGTTCGGGCTCGCGGTGGCCCTGTCCCGGACGCCTCCGCCGGCCGCCGGCAGCGGCGAGGAGACCCTCGCCCAGAGCCTGCTGGGCTTCCCGATGCCCGGCCCGGTGTCGGTCGGCCGGCTGCTGACGCAATGGCTCGTCGAGCCCCTCGCGCTGACGGTCGCGCTGGCCGCCGCCGGTGCCTACGCCGCGGGTTGGTGGCGGCTGCGGCGGCGCGGCGTCGACTGGCCGGCCCACCGCCTCGTCGTGTGGACCGCCGGCTGGGCGGTCGTGGTCCTCGCCACCAGCTCAGGGCTGGCCCGCTACGCGCCGGTGCTGTTCAGCGCGCACATGGCGGTGCACATGGCGCTGAGCATGCTCGCCCCCATCCTGCTCGTCCTCGGCGCACCCGTGAGCCTGGCGCTGCGCGCGCTGCGCCCCAGCCGTGAGACCGCCTGGCCCGGACCCCGGGAGTGGCTCACCGCCGCCCTGCACAGCCGCCCCGCCGCGCTGCTCAGCCATCCGCTCGTCGCGCTCGCGGTCTACGTCGGCAGCCTGTACGGGCTGTACTTCACCGGCCTGTTCGAGCTCGCGCTGCGCTCCCACGCCGCGCACCTGGCCATGCAGGCGCACTTCCTCGCCGCCGGCTACCTCTTCTTCCACACCCTGATCGGGGTCGACCCGGGCCGCCGTCCCGCGCCGTTCCCGCTGCGGATGGTGCTGCTGTTCGCCGCGATGGCCCTGCACGCCATCTTCGGGCTCGCGGTGCAGCAGTCCACGACCGTGCTCGCCGCCGACTGGTACACCGCCCTCGCCCGCCCCTGGGGCCCGTCACCGCTGCAGGACCAGCGGCTCGGCGGCGGCATCGCCTGGTCGTTCGGTGAACTCCCCAGCGCCGCCGTCGCGCTCGTGCTCCTCACGCAGTGGTGGCGTTCCGACCAGCGCGAGGCGCGACGCGTCGACCGGGCCATCGACCGGGCCGACGCCGCCGGCGAGGACCACGCCCTCGCCGCCTACAACCGCCAGCTGGCCGCCTGGGCCGCCGAGGCACGACGTACCGACGACGCCACCGACGAGGGAGCCACCCGCCGATGACCAAGAAGGCCAAGCCCCGCACCTCCGCGTTCAACGCACCGGCCCGACGCGCCGGCCCGACCCGGCGTCCGGCCCGCGGATGGTGGCGGAACGGCAACCTGATGCTGACCGTCACCCTCGTGGCCGCCGCCGTGATCGCCGTCGGCGCGTTCCTCCTCGTCGACGGCACCGGCAGCGAAGCCGAGCCGGTCACCGGCGCGGCCGACCCCCGGCTGGTCCGTGAGGACAGCCACCGCCTCGACGTCGCCGCCGACGGAAAGGTCACCCTGGTGGAGTTCCTGGACTTCGAGTGCGAGTCCTGCGGCGCCGCCTACCCGTCGGTCGAGCGGCTCCGCAAGGAGTACGCCGGGAGGATCACCTACGTGGTGCGGTACTTCCCGCTGCCCAATCACACCAACGCCCAGAACGCCGCCCAGGCGGCCGAGGCCGCGGCGAAGCAGGACAAGTTCGAGGCCATGTACGCCAAGCTGTTCGACACCCAGAAGGAGTGGGGCGAGGCGCGGACCTCGCACGCGGACACGTTCGCCGGCTACGCCGAGCAGCTCGGCCTCGACATGACCCGCTACGGCGCCGACGTCACCGCACCGGCCACGGTCGAGCGCGTCAACCGCGACAAGGCCGACGGCACCGACCTCGGCGTCCAGGGCACCCCGACGTTCTTCCTCAACGGCAAGCGGCTGCAGGTCTCCCCCACGTACGCCAACCTGAAGAAGGCCGTCGACGACGCCCTCGCGGCGGGTGCCTGAGCATGGACCGGCGGCTCGGGTGGCTGCTCACCACCACGGGTGCCGTCGGGCTGGTCGCCGCGTTCGTGCTCACGGTGGAGAAGGTCCGCCTGTTGCAGGACCCCGGCTACCGGCCGACGTGCAGCATCAACCCGATCCTGTCCTGCGGCTCGATCATGGCCAGCGACCAGGCCGAGGCGTTCGGGTTCCCGAACCCGGTCCTCGGGCTGATCGGGTTCACCGTCGTGGTCACGACCGGCGTCGCCGTGCTCGCCGGCGCGGTGCTGCCACGCTGGTGGTGGATCGGGCTGCAGGCCGGCGCGGTCCTCGGTGCGGTGTTCGTGCACTGGCTGTTCTTCCAGAGTGTGTACCGCATCGGCGCGCTCTGCCCGTACTGCATGGCCGTATGGGTCGTCACGATCGTCATCTGCTGGTACGTGACGCTGCACAACTTCGGCCGCGGGCGCACGGTCGCGAAGTATCACAGCACGATCCTCACCGCCTGGCTCCTCGTCCTGACCGCGCTGATCGGCACCGAGTTCTGGGACTTCTGGAGGACCCTGCTGTGATCGCCCCACCGATGCGATGGCGGCCGGTCCTCGCCGCGGTGGTGCTCGGTGTGCTCGCCGTCCTCGCGCTGCCGGCCGCCCCGGCGGCCGCGCACGCGACGCTGGTCGGCTCGAACCCGACGGCGGACGTCGTCGTCGACGTGCTGCCCGGCGAGGTCGTCGTCACGTTCTCCGAGCCCGTCCGGCCCGTCGCCGACAAGGTCAGGGTCATCGCGCCGGACGGCGGGCGCCTGGACACCGGCAAGGCCACGGCCCGCGGCGCCGACCTCGTCATCCCGCTGCGCGGCAACGGGTCGCGAGGCACCTACCTGGTCAGCTACCGGGTGATCTCCGCGGACAACCACCCGATCAGCGGCGGCTTCGCCTTCTCCTTCGGCGAGGTCACCGCGACCCCGACCGACGACGCGGGCGCCGGCGTCCAGACCGACCCCCTGGTGAAGCACATCATGTCGGCCGCGCGGTGGATCGGCTTCCTGGGACTGATCCTGCTGGTCGGGCCGGCCCTCGTCCTGCTCACCCTGTGGCCGGCCAGGCTGTCCACCACCGGCCCGGTCCGCCTCGCGCTCGCCGGTGCCGGTCTGGTCGCGGTCAGTGCCCTGCTGGAGCTGTACCTGCAGATCCCGTACACCTCCGGCGGCGGCCTCCTCGACGCGACCACCGACGGCGCAGGCGACGTGCTCGGCAGCACCTACGGCGCCGCCCACCTGATCCGTCTCGCCGCCGTCGCCGCGGCCGTGCTGCTCCTGCGGCCGGTCGCCGGCCTGCGCGCAGGAAGGCTCGACCAGGCGCTGCTGATCGGGCTCAGCGTCGTCGGCGCCGCCACCTGGCCGCTGTCAGGGCACCCGAGCGCCTCCCCGGTCCCGGTGCTCACCGTCGTCGCCGACGCCGCGCACCTCGCCGCGATGGCCGTGTGGGTCGGTGGCCTGGTCATGCTGTTCGGTTTCCTGCTCCGCCACGCCGACCACCGCGAGCTCGGCGTCATCATGCCGGTCTGGTCCGGCTGGGCGCTGCTCGCCGTCACCGTGCTCGTCCTGGCGGGCACCGCCCAGGCTCTCGTCGAGATCGGCACCCTCGGCGCGCTCACCGGCACCTTGTACGGGCAGCTGGTCATCGTCAAGGTCTGCCTGTTCGCCGTCATCCTCGCGGCCGCCGGGTACGCGCGGAGCGTCACCAACCGCCACTACCCGGCCGTCACCGACGACGCGGACGAGGAGGTGGCCGGCTCCGCGGTGCGCAGGCGGCTGCGGATCGGGGTCCTCGTCGAGATCGGCGTCGTCGTGCTCGTCCTCGGTGTGACATCCGTGCTGGTGCAGACGACCCCGGCGCGCAGCGTCGAGGCCGCCGCGGGCCGACCCGGCCGGCCGGTCGAGGTCAAGGTCAGCAGCAACCTGTTCCAGGTCGTCGTCGACGTCTCGCCGGCCAGGACCGGGATCAACACCGTCCACCTGTACGCCCGCAAACCCGACGGCAGCGCGCCGCTCAAGGTCGTGGAGTGGAAGGCGACGGTCGCACTGCCGTCGAAGGAGGTCGAACCGATCACGGTGCCGCTCGTGGCCCTCACCCCGGACCACGCCAGCGGACAGATCGCGTTCCCCACCGCCGGCACCTGGGACATGCGCGTCACCGTCCGCGTCGACGACATCAACCAGGCGACGGTCACCGCCAGGATCCCGGTCGGCTAGCCCCCTCGACCTACTACTAGTCTCGATAGTAGTATTCATCGCGAGCCGGGGACCTTTGGTGTGGTCGCTGTCAACCCGGCTTGACGCGGCGCGCGTTCCGCCTCGCTCAGGGACTCGCGCCGCGTGGCAGCGATCCCGCCGCGCCGGACGTTCTCTCAGATGCCGATCACTCCGGGCCCGACGGTCACCCGCAGCCAGATGATGAACCCGGTCCACGCGCCGGTCAGCAGCGCGAGACCGACCGCCATCAGCATCACGCCGCCCGCGACGTTGATGGCGCGGCGGTAGGGGCGGGTCGCGGTGATGAAGGCCAGCCCGCGCCGCATGCCGACCGCGACGGCGAGGAACGGCAGACCGAGCCCGGCGCAGTACGCCGCGGCGAGCAGCAGCCCCCGGCCGACCGTCGCGTCCACCGCGGCCAGCGACAGCACCGCACCGAGGGTCGGGCTCACGCACGGCACCCAGCCGAGCCCGAACGTCGCCCCGAGGATCGGCGCACCGGCCAGCCCGGCGCGGGGAAGGAAGCGGAGCCGGCGCTCGCTGGGCACCCGGGGCAGCAGGCCGGCGAACGCCAGTCCCAGTGCGACGGTCAGCGCCCCCGCGACGACCTCGACCGTCCGGGCGTGCTGCCACAGCAGGCGACCGGCCTGCGCGAACGTCACCCCGGTCAGCAGGAACACGAGGGTGAACCCCGCGACGAACAGGCACGCACCGGCGAGCATGCGTCCACGCCCGGTCACCGGCGCGGCGGCCACCACACTTCCTGCCGCACTCCCGGACGCCGCACCTCCAGACGCCGCACTCCCGGACGCCGCATTCGCGGACGCCGTGTTCCCGGACACCGCGTTCCCGGATGCCACGGGTCGCGGTCCCGGCAGCGTGGTGGCGGCGAGGCCGGTGACGTAGGACAGGTAACCGGGCACGAGTGGCAGCACGCACGGCGACAGGAAGCTCACCAGGCCCGCCAGCAGCGCCACGGCCATTCCCGCCAGCAGGGGGCCGCCCACGGCGACCCCCGCGAAGAAGTCCCCCACCGGCGCTCCTCGATCAGACGCGAGCCACCACGGTACCAACGACTCCTATCCGCCGTAGTAGGAGGGTGTTTCCGGGCTCACTCCCGCGCCGGGGAGCCGTCGGACGGGCCGCCGCCGGCATGCAGCAGCCCGGCGAACTGGCGGACCAGGTCAGCGCCGGCCATGCCCGCCGCCGCGAACTCGTGCACCTCGCCGTCGGCCATGCCGACGGACACCCGCACCCGCCCGCCTTCCTCGGTGCTGCGCGCCCACTGGATGCCCTCCAGCGGCAGGTCCGGTGCTGTCACACCGTCACGGATCGCCCGTCCGGCCCGCACGGACAGGACCCAGCCGGCGACGGCCGTGGCCACGGCGAACACCGCGAGGGCGCCCGCGGCCGCGAAGAGCACCTCGCCGGCCCGGGCATTGACGGCGGCGCCGACGCCCATGCCGGTCATCGCGAGGGCCAGGGCGCCGAACGCGGACCCGCCCGCCCAGCGCAGCAGCGCCTGCCGGCGGGCGGCGCGGCCGACCACGTGCACACCGCCGTCGGTGAACCACAGCGTCGCCGTCGTCCCGTCCGCCACCTCGACCCCGCGCAGTTGCATGCCGCCACGGTACGCGGTCCGTCACCGCCGCCCGATCCGGCCACGGCGGTGGCACGATTCGGGGATTCGTTACTACTAGCCTGCCTAGTACTGTCCTTCTCAGCAACACGGACGACAACGACACAGCCAATTGGAAGGAACACCGCGATGAGCGAGTACGGCGAGTTCGAGACCGGCTACGAGTCCGGCGACGTCGAGCAGCTGCACACCGAGGCCGGCAGCGAGCAGGACTACCAGTCGGACTTCGGCGTCTACAGCCAGGACAGCGCGTCGGCCGAGTCCACGGACTTCGAGACCGGCAAGCACGTCGAGTACGTCGGCGCGGACGGCTCCCGCTACGAGTCCACCGACTTCACCAGCTACAGCCACGACGAGGCCGAGACCAACAGCGTCTTCGCCGCCGAGGGCAGCGAGCAGTCGTCATCCTCCGAGTACGCGAGCATCGACGCGCTGCGCGCCCAATTCCAGTCCGCCTTCGCCGAGGGCACCCAGATCTCCGACGGCGGGCACGGCCCCTCCATCGCCGGACACTGACCCCTCTACGACCCCCGACGGGTCGAGAGGTCCGCGCACAGGTGCCAGCGGGGCGTGTCAACCGCCATCAGGCGGAGGACACGCCCTTGCGCGTGCGGAAGCCACGCATCGCGGCCGCTACGGCCCGGGCGCCGGCGGTGGGTCATGTCCGCCGGCGAGCAGCAGGACCGGCGTCGGCGCGGTGCTGTTGTGCCGGTCGGCCCAGGCGCTCAGGGCGGACTGGCAGGCGTGGTCGACGTGCCGCAGGCCGCGCAGGTCCAGTCGCACGGCCCGGTGCGCCGGCAGGGCCGACAGCGCGGTGAGGATGACGGGCAACCGCAGGAACGTGGCGTTGCCGACCAGCCTGACGTGGATCGGGCCCTGCCCGGGGTCGGTGACGTGCACGCGGACGTGCGACGTCTCCCAGGCCGACTTCGCGACCGCGAGCCCGATCCCGATCAGGACACCCTGGAACATGTCGATGAGCAGGATGGCGCCGGCGGTCCCGGCCAGCACCAGCGCCTCACCGCGGTGCTCACGCCACAGCTGCGGCAGGACCTTGACCGGCAGCAGCTTGAACCCGGCATGGATCAGCACGCCCGCCAGCGCCGGCAGCGGAATGAGCGCGAGCACGGCCGGCAGCGCCGCGACGAACACCAGCAGCCAGACCCCGTGCAGCACCCGGGACGCCTTGGTCCGCGCGCCGGCCTGGACGTTCGCCGCGCTGCGCACGATCACCGCCGTCATGGGCAGCGAGCCGAGCACACCGCAGACGCTGTTGCCGACGCCCTGCGCGATGAGCTCCTTGTCGAACGCCGTCCGCGACCCGTGGTGCATCCGGTCGACGGCGGACGCGCTGAACAGGCTCTCCGCCGAGGCGACGAGCGCGAACGCGACGGCCGTGCCGAGCACCCCCACGTCCGCCAGCTGCCGGAGCTGCCCGATCGACGGCTGCAGCACGCTGAGCAGCCCACCGACGTCCACGGTCGCCAGTGGTAGGTCCAGCGCCGCCGTCGCGGCGGACGCGGCCGTCACCGCGACCAGCGTGCCGGGCACCAGGCGCGCCGGGCCGGGCAGCTGCGCCCACCGCACGGCGATCACGATGGTGCCCAGGCCGACCGCGACCGCGGTCAGCGCCGTGCTCGAGGTGCCGGCCCGCACGGCCAGCCGGACCAGCCCGGCCAGCTTGTCGACGCCGCTCGACGGTGCCGTGGCGCCGGCGAGGACGTAGAGCTGCGCGGCGATGAGCAGCAGTCCGATGCCGGTCAGCATGCCCTGCACGACCGCGACGGAGATGGCCTGGAACCAGCGGCCGCACCGCAACGCGCCCAGCCCGATCTGCAGCAGCCCGGCGACCAGCACGATCGGCCCGAGGGCGGCGACGCCGTACGTGTCGACGGCCTCGGCGACGAGCACGGTGAGGCCGGCCGCGGGTCCGCTGACCTGCAGGCTGCTGCCGGGCAGCGCCCCGGCGACCAGTCCCCCGACGACGCCGGTCACCAGTCCGAGCTCCGCCGGCACGCCGGACGCCACGGCGACTCCGGCACACAGGGGCAGCGCGACGAGGAACACCACGATCGAGGCCGGCAGGTCGGTGCGGGCGACCTGCATCGCCCGGCGCACGGGCGTGGTCACAGCGGCCGGAACGCGTCGGACCCGGGCCGGGCGGCGTGCACCTGACCGGTGTCGACCGCGTACACCCAGGCGTGCAGCCTGAGGCGGCCGGTGGCCAGTCGGCGCGCGACGCACGGGTGGCTCTGGAGGTGGTCGAGCTGGGTGAGCACGTGCCGCTGCGCCGCCCCGGCCAGGTCCGCAGCCAGGTCCGCAGCCGGGTCCGCAGCCAGGTCCGCTGCCAGGTCCGCCGCCAGGTCCTCGGCCGCCGTCGCGAGGTCCGCGGTGTGGCCGAGCCAGCGCCGGACCATCGGCATCGTCGCGGTCCGCGCGGCGTCGGCCAGCGCGCGCACGGCGCCGCAATAGGTGTGGCCGCAGACGACGATGTCGGCCACCCCCAGTCCGGTGACGGCGAACTCGATCGCGCTGGCGGCGGCGCAGGCGGCCTGCGGCCGGTACCGCGGAACGATGTTGCCGACGGCTCGCAGTTCGAAGATGTCGCCCGGGCCGGCCCCGGTGAACAGCGCCGGCACGACACGGGAGTCGGAGCAGCTGATGAACATGGCCTGTGGCCGCTGCTCGCCGGCCAGCCGGGCGAAGCGGTGCGGCTGGCGCTTGACGGTCTCGGGGAAGGCACGTGCGTGGTCGATGAAGGTCTGCATGATCGTCCAGGTTCGGTAGCGGTGTGAGTGACGTGGCCGCGCCTCGCACCGCCGCACATGCCGACGCGCGTCGCTCAGAACGGGTCGGAGGACGCGTGGTCTCGTGCGGCAGGCGGGAGGTGGGCCGCTCAGCACCGCAGGATCTGCAGGAGGGCCTGTATCCGGCCCGCGATGTACCGGCGGCCGGCGGCTGCCCGCGGCGCGGCGGGCGCGGCTGCCACGCAGCGACTCTGGATGACGTCACCGACCACACCGCCCGCCCGGCGCTCCGCCAGGGGCTGGCTCCGCAGGGGTCTGGCGACCTGGTCTCGGTCGATCCCCGTGCAGTCGGCGGGACGCTCCACGACCGGCAACCGCTGGTCGCCGGCCGCCGCGTGTACGCCGGAGACGGCGCCGACCGGATGCTGCACCGCGCCGAGGTGCAGCAACAGCGCGCACACGACCATTGCCACGGCCGACACGACCTTGCGCTGCACCATCCACCTCTCGTCGGCTCCGCCGGCGGGATCAGTCGGGTGGATCAACACGGCCGGCTGACGCCGGTTACGGGATGCCAGCTGTGAAGTAGCTGAAAAAGGGCGAAACGGTCAGCGCCAAGGTCCCCGGCTACAACGACAGCGCGGCGGGCACCCAGGATCCGCAGCAGCGGTCGAACATCGCCATGGCGAGGGGCGCGACCGCGACCGCGGCCACTCCCGCGGCGACGCACGCCTTGGCCGCCGTGGCGAGCGGCCGCGGCGGGGCGAGGAGGCGGTGCAGTCGCTCCAGGCTGTCGCCGCCACTGACGGCCAGCAGCCCGCCGCTCGCGCCGACCGGCTGCGCCATGGTGACGAGCGCCCGGGCGAGGTCGATCCGCTCGGCGCTGCGGGCGGCGGTGTCGTCGGCGCACAGCTCGACCAGCCGCTCGACCTGCCGCCTCGCCAGCGTGAAGCAGGCGACCCCGGGAAACGCCTGCTCCAGGAACCGGACCCAGTGGGTGAGGTGGTAGTGCCGTCCGCTGGCGTGGGCGCGCTCATGGGCGAGCACGGCGTGCAGCTCCGGCGCCCGGAGCTGGTCCACGGCGCCGGAGGTGATCACGATGTCGGTCGCCCGCCCCGGCATCAGGTAGGCGGCGGGCTGGTCGTGCCGCACCACCGTCGCGCCGGGCACCGGCGAGGGGATGCCGGCGAGCCTGACAAGCATCCGCAGATCGGCCCGCCGCGCACGCTGGACGGCGACCATCCGGGTGACGCCGAGCCCCATCCGGTAGCACAGCGCCGCCACGGTCACGAGACCGATGATCGCGGCGACCTGGGCCGGCGCATCGTGCCGGCCGAGCAGCGAGTCGAGGCAGAAGTGCCAGGCCCCGCTCACCAGGTCGTGGGTGCGGTCCCAGTACAGCAGCAGGTTGAGCCCGGTGAGCAGGCTCGCCGCCACGACGGCGCACGACCCGACCAGCCAGGCGGTCAGGGCCAGCCGCGGCGCCCGCACCACCCACGACGCCCCCGCCAGCCGCGGCGCGGCCACGAGCGCGACGACGAGCGTGAACGCGATGAGCAGCAGTGGACTCATCGGCCCGAGATCCGCCGCTCGTAGCTGTTGAGCGCCTCGCGGAGCGCGGCGGCGTCGTCCATGGTCATCCGGCCGACGAAGTGCATCAGCGCCTCGCCGCGGTCGCCGCTGTCGACGAGCACCTCGTGCATGGTCCGCGCGACGAGCTGATCGCGGGTCAGCGCCGGCAGGTACCGGTACGCGCGGCCGTCCGGCTCACGGGTGAGCCAGCCTTTGCGGTACAGCGTGTCGATCACGGTCATGACGGTGGTGTAGGCGAGCTTCCGGTGCCACCGCAGGTCGTCCATCGCCTCGCGGACGGTGGTCGGCGCCTGCCGCTTCCACAGCACCTCCATGAGTGCCGTCTCCAGCTCTCCGAACCCTTGCACGACGCACCCTCCGCCCGACTGACGGCTAGCGTAGCGTGGGCGCGCCCACCACCGCGCCGCCCGAACGGTGGCGACCGGCCATCGGAGACACGACCGTACGCCGCAAGCTACTAGATTCGATAGTAGTTTGCCATCCGAAGCACCGACGAGACGGCGTGCGACACGGTAGTCGATCATCGACAGGATTCCGTGCCGGGACTTTTTTCGCGACCTGTTAAAATACTATCGATGGTCGTAGACTCCGCTGCATGTGGAGGACGTCCGACAGGCAATCGTTTTCCTGTCGGGTGCTGGCGGTGACGGCGCTTGTCGCGGCCTGCGCCGGCTGTACCGCCGAACAACCGCCGGCTGAGCACCGATCGCCCGCCGTCGCCGGTCCGGTGCTCGCGCCGCCGTCGGCCGGGTTGCCGGTGCACCCGTCCGGCAGCCCGACGGCCCTGCACGGTTCGTGGGACGTCAGTCAGGTGGACGACCCATGCCGGACCCTCACACAGCAGGAGGCCGCCCAGGTCCTGGCGGTCCCGGTCGACCCGCCGCGGAAGGTGGAGAGCTGGCCGCCGGTGTGCGCCTTCGGCCTGACACCCAAGCTCGGACCCCTCGCCCCCGGCGGCACACCCACCGTCACGGAGTACCTGTACCTGCTCGACGACTCCCAGACCAGCGGGCGTGACGACTTCGAACGCGGGCGCAGCAACCCAGCCGTCGTCGAGCCCGTCACCGGGATCGGCGATGAGGCGTACTGGACGCCGGACAAGTACGAGCTGCAGGTGATGAGCGGCAAGACGCACGTCATCACCAAGTTCAGCGGCCGGAACCCACCGGCCGACGCCAAGGCCAAGGCCATCGCGGTCACCCGGATCTCACTGCCCAGAGCGAAACCCTAGAAGAGCGCGGCACCGATCCACGACCCCCGCCCGACCCCCGGCGGGCACGCGAACACGCCGCCGGCCAGGTGCTGGCTGAAGCCCTTGAGCGGGTCGTTCGCGGCGAGCCGGCGCTGGATGGCGACGAACTGCCGCTGCGGGTCGCGCTGGTAGCAGATGAAGATGAGCCCGGCGTCGATCAGCCCGTTCGGGTCCGCGCCGGCGTCGTACGAGTAGGACCGCCGCAGCAGTTTGGCGCCGCCGTTCGCCTCGGGCGACGCCAGCTGGGCGTGTGACGCGGGAAGGTCCAGGCGGTCGTTGCTGTCGCGCCGGCGGCCGATGACCGTCTCCTGGGTCGCGACGTCGGTGCGGTCCCAAGTGTCCAGCAGCAGCCGGATCCGGCGCACGACGAGGTAGGTGCCGCCGTGCAGCCACGCGGGTCCGTCGCTCACCCAGAGGTGCTCGGCCTGTTCCCGCTCCTTGGTCAGGTCGAGGTTGGCGGTGCCGTCGCGGAACCCGAACAACCCGACGGGGTCCGCCGCGTCGCCCGCGTCGCGGAACCCGACCTGCCGCCAGCGGAGCACGGCATTGCGCCGGCCGGCGCTCACGAGCGCACGGACCGCGTCGTGTGCCGTCGTCGGATGCTGGGCGCAGACCTGGACGCAGAGGTCGCCGCCGCCGGCGGCGGGCTCCAGGGACTCGCCGGCGAATGCGGGCAGCTCAACCAGGGCCGCCGGGCGCCGGTCGGCGAGGCCGAACCGGCCCTCCGTGAACAGGGCCGGTCCGAAGCCGAACGTGACGGTGAGCGCGGCACCCGCCGCGCGGGTCAACTCCTCGGCGACCCCGGTCCACGCCCGCAGCAGCTCGATCAGGCCGTCGCGATCCCTCGCCACCACGTCGAAGCCGGACATCTGCAGGAACGGCAGGACCGGCGTGGTGATGCCGGGCTGGTGGACGCCGTGGAACGCGGGTGGCGGCGGGTCGCTGCACGCCGCCGCACCGAGCAGCGACCCGCCCAGGATCCCGGCGCCGGCCAGCACCGAGCGGCGCGGGATCCCCTGTCCTTCCGCCGCCGGCGCCATCGCCAGAACCTACATCGAGCGCCATGCATCAGGCGAGCGTGCCCGCATCAGGTGGTGGTGGCGTGCCGGGGGCGGAAGCCACGCAGCCGCAGGCTGTTGGACACGACGAACACCGACGACAGGGCCATGGTGGCGCCGGCGAGCATCGGGTTGAGCAGGCCGGTGGCGGCGAGGGGCAGGGCGGCGACGTTGTAGGCGAACGCCCAGAACAGATTGCTCTTGATGGTCCGCAGGGTCCGCCGGGACAGCCGGATCGCGTCGACGGCGGCGAGGAGGTCGCCACGGACGAGGGTGAGGTCGGAGGCCTCGATGGCGACGTCCGTGCCGGTGCCCATGGCGAGGCCGAGGTCGGCCTGGGCGAGCGCGGCGGCGTCGTTGACCCCGTCGCCGACCATCGCCACGACCTTCCCGGCGGCCTGTAGGCGGGCGACGGCGTCGACCTTGCCGGCGGGCAGCACGCCGGCGACGACCTCGGTGATGCCGACCTGCTCGGCGATGGTGCGGGCGACGGTGGCGTTGTCGCCGGTCAGCAGGATCGGCGTGAGGCCGAGCCGGCGCAGTTCGGTGATCGCCTGGCGGCTGGTCGGCTTGACCGTGTCGGCGACGGCCAGCACGCCCCGGGCCCGGCCGTCCCAGCCGGCGAGGATCGCGGTCTGCCCGGCGTGCTCGGCGGCGGCCTGGGCGGCCCGCAGCTCGTCGGGGATGGTCAGTCCGTCGTCGAGCAGCAGCCGGGCCCGCCCGGCGACGACCAGCCGCCCGTCGACGGTGCCCCGCACCCCCAGCCCTTCGGCGTTGGCGAATCCGGACACCGCGGGGAGGGCGCCGAACCGTTCGGTGGCCGCGGCGGCGATCGCGCGGGCGATCGGGTGTTCGGAGGCGGCCTCGAGGGCACCGGCGAGGCGGAGCACCTCGTCGTCGACCGCGGCCGCGTCGACGAGCGCCATCCGGCCGGTGGTGACGGTGCCGGTCTTGTCCAGCACGACGGTGTCGATCCGCCTGGTGGATTCGAGGGCCTCGGGGCCCTTGATGAGGATGCCGAGCTGGGCGCCGCGGCCGGTGCCGACGAGCAGCGCGGTCGGCGTGGCCAGGCCGAGGGCGCAGGGGCAGGCGATGATGAGCACCGCGACGGCCGCGGTGAACGCGGCGGTGAGGCCGGAGCCGGTGCCGATCCAGTAGCCGAGAGTGCCGGCGGCGAGCGCGATGACGATCGGGACGAACACGCCCGAGATGCGGTCGGCGAGGCGCTGGACGGCGGCCTTGCCGGTCTGGGCCTGCTCGACGAGCTTGGCCATCTGGGCGAGCTGGGTGTCGGCGCCGACGCGGGTGGCCCGCACGACGAGGCGCCCGCCGGCGTTGACGGTGGCGCCGGTGACAGCGCTGCCGGGCCCGACCTCGACCGGGACGGACTCGCCGGTGAGCATGGCCTCGTCGACGGCGGACGTGCCCTCGTCGACGACGCCGTCGGTGGCGATCTTCTCCCCGGGCCGGACGATGAACCGGTCCCCCACCGCCAGCTGGTCGACCGGGATGCGGTGCTCGGTCCCGTCGCGCACGACGGCGACGTCCTTGGCGCCGAGCTCGAGCAGGGCGCGCAGGGCGGCGCCCGCGCGGCGCTTGGCCCGGGCCTCGAAGTAGCGGCCGGCGAGGATGAACAGGGTCACGCCGGCGGCGGCCTCGAGGTAGATGTTGCCGGCGCCGTCGGTACGTTCGATGGTGAGCTCGAACGGGTGCGTCATGCCGGGGGTGCCGGCGGTGCCGAGGAACAGCGCCCACAGCGACCACCCGAACGCCGCCAGGGTGCCCAGCGAGACGAGTGTGTCCATGGTGGCGGCGCCGTGGCGCAGGTTGGTCCAGGCGGCCTTGTGGAACGGCAGGCCGCCGTACACGACGACCGGTGCGGCGAGCGTCAGCGACGCCCACTGCCAGAAGTCGAACTGCCACGCCGGGACCATGGCGAGCAGGATCACCGGCACCGTCAGTACCAGCGACACCAACAGCCGGGTCCGCAACGGTCGCAGCTCGTCGACGGGCTCGGCGGTCGCCTGTGGTGGCGTGGGCAGGGCCGCGGTGTAGCCGGTCTGCTCGACGGTGGTGATGAGGTCGGCGGCGGTGACGTCGCCGGTGACGGTGACGTCGGCCTTCTCGGTGGCGTAGTTGACGGTGGCGGTCACGCCGTCCATGCGGTTGAGCTTCTTCTCGATCCGCGCGGCGCAGGAGGCGCAGGTCATGCCGCCGATGGCCAGTTCGAAGCGCTGTGGTGCCGCGATCAGCGGCCGGGTGAGTGCCATGACATGTCCTCAGCTGTGCGTGTGACCGGGCTCGCCGTGCTCGGACGGGGGCGGATTCGATGGTGCCGTGGCGCCGGTGACGGCGGTGAATTCCGCGGTACGGACGACGCCGCCGTGCTGGAAGTCCAGGAACAGCCGGTAGGTCCCGTCCGACGGCACCTCGGCGTGGAAGGTGATCCGCGGGCCGGCGGTGGTGCGGCCGTCGCCCGGCGCGCCGTCGGGGTGGACGTGCAGGTAGGCGAGGTCGCCGTCGCGCAGCGCGACGAGGTGGCCGTAGGCGCCGAGGTAGGGCTGCAGGTCGGTGACGGCGACGCCGTCGCGGGCGACGGTCAGGGTCAGCTTCGACGACGTGCCGGGGACCAGGTCGCCGTCGACGGTGACGGTGTAGCCGTCGACGGTCGTGGTGCGCCGCGGCGCCGGGAGGGCCCGGGGCTGGTAGTCGCCGGGGGCGGGGACGTCGACGCCGAGGGTGAGGCCGCGCGGATGCCCGGCGGGCTGGAAGTCGGCGAAGACCCGGTACTGGCCGGGAGCGCCGGCGGCGAGGGGGACGCTCCAGGTGCCGTCGGCGTCGCGCTGCGGGTGCACGTGCTGGAACCCGGCCAGGTCGCGGCGCACGACGATGAGGTGCAGGTCCTTGTCGTGGCTTCTGGTGTAGGCGGTGACGGGTCCGCCGCCGGGGCCGGTGATCCGGAAGCGGAACGGGGCGGGCCCGGTCGTGCTCAGCGTGGTGCTGAGCGGCTCGATGCGGTAGCCGTCCTGGGTGACCTGCAGCCCGGCGGGCAGTGCCGCCGCGGCCCCGGTCTGGTGCTGGTCGTGGCCGCCGGTCGGCTGGTGGCCGGGGTCGGCGGCGTGGTCGGTGCCGGTGTGGGCGGCCGGGGCCGCGGCGGGACCGGCGAGGTGGCCGATCCCGACCGCGGCGGCGAACACGGCCGCCAGGCCGAGCGCGTAGGCGCCGAGCTTGAGCGGTGTGCGCATGACTACCTCGCCACCTCGTTCGTGTTCATTGCGGTGCTCCTCATCGGTCGATGGTTCCACTCTACCCCTACCCCCTAGGGGTATCAACAAGTCGGTCTTGTCCCGGTGCGGATGTGACAGGTCAGACCCGGACGGGCTCGGTCGCGGCCGCGGGCGCCGGGCGCAGTGCGATCGCGGCGATCACGGCGCCGGCCAGGGCGATCACCGCGGCGCCGGTGAACGCGGCGGAGTAGCCGTCGGTGAGCGCGGGCAGGTCGCCGAGCCGGTCGGCGCCAGACGCGGCGGCGACGGCGGTCATCGCGGCCAGGCCGAGCGCGGAGCCGACCTGGTAGCTGGTGTTGACGATGCCGGCCGCCAGCCCGCCCTCCTCCGGCCTGGCCGCACCGATCGCGGTGCCCAGCGACGGGATGAAGGCGAGCGACATGCCCAGCGCCGCGACCAGCGAGGCGGGCAGCACGTCGGCGACGAAGCTGCCGGTCGGGCGGACGAACGCCAGCCAGCCGAGGCCCGCGGCGAGCACGGTCAGGCCGGCGACGACCATCGCCCTGGGGCCGAACCGGCCGATCGCCCGCGGGGCGAGGAAGATCATGCCGAGCATGATGAGCGCGGTCATCGGCAGCAGCGCGGCGCCGCTGGGGAAGGCGCTGTAGCCGAGGACCTGCTGCAGGTACAGGTTGAGGTAGAACCACATCGGGATCCATGCCGCGCCGAGCAGCAGCTGCGCGACGTTGGCCGCGGCGAGGTTCGGCGCCCGGAAGATCGACAGCCGCATCAGCGGCTCGCGGCGGGCCGCCTGGATCGCCACGAACGCGGCGAGCGCGAGCGCCGCGGCGCCGAGCACGAGCCATGTCCCCACGGAGGACCAGCCGACCTCGGGGGCGCGGACGATCGCGTACACCGCGGCGGCCAGGCCAACGGTGACGGTGAGCGCGCCGAGCAGGTCGAGCGAGCCGCGGCGGGCGCCACCGGACGGCATCACCGCCGGGGTGGCGGCGAGGACGAGCACGGCGATCGGGACGTTGATGTAGAACACCCAGGGCCAGCTGACGTACTCGGTGATGACCCCGCCGAGGAACACCCCGGCCGTGCCACCGGCCGGCGCGGCCGCCCCATACAGCGCCAGGGCCTTGGTGAGCTCCTTCGGCTCGGCACCGAAGAGCATCATCAGCAGCGTCAGCGCCGACGGGGCGATGAGCGCGGCGCCGGCGCCCTGCACGGCGCGGGCGGCCAGCTCGGCCGCGACGCCGCCGGCGAGCCCGGCGGCGAGCGACCCGGCCAGCAGGACCGCCCAGCCGGCGGCGAACACCCGCCGGGCGCCGAACAGGTCCGACAGCCGGCCACCGAGCAGCAGCAGGCCGCCGAACGCGACGACGTACGCATTGAAGACCCAGGACAGGTTGCCCGGGGTGAAGCCCAGGTCGTCCCGCATGCGGGGCAGGGCGACACCGATGATCGAGGTGTCCATGATGACCATGAACTGAGCCAGGGCGATGAGCCCGAGGGCCCACCACCGCCGGGATGCGCTTGCCATCTCCATCACTCCTTCGTACCCCCAGGGGGTATTCGCGTGGAGCCATCCTTACCCCCAGGGGGTATGCCCGTCAACCCCGGCGCCGGCGCGGTGACGGGCTACGCAGCTGCGCCAGGGACACCGCGGGGTCGCCGGCACGGTCGGCGAGCAGCCCGAGGGTCCGGGCGCAGAGCAGCAGCACGCCCGTGGCGACCACGTTGATCGCGAGCTTGAACAGCACCCCGACGTGGACGCCGCCGAACTGGCCCAGTTCCGCCGGCACGCGCTCGGCGCCGCGGCGGCCCCGCCGTCCGAGGCGGCGGTCGAGCGGCTCGTCAGGGTCGCGATCGCCGCGCTACGCCCCGGGCAGACCGCCACGGCAGGGGACTGAACCCGTGGGTGCGGCACCGCCGCATGCCGGCACCGCGCCCACGGGGTGGCACGGATCGACTACAGCTTGGCCAGCAACCCCTGCATCTCGGTGATCTCCGCGGTCTGGTCCGCGGCGATCTTCCCGGCGAGCTGCTTGGCCGCCGCGTCCTGGCCCTGGGCCTGTTCGATCTTGGCCATCTCGACCGCACCCTGATGGTGCTTGATCATCATCTGCAGGAACATGGTGTCGAAGTCCTTGCCGGTGGCCTTGGACATGTCCTGCATCTCCTGGTCGGACATCATGCCGGGCATGTGTCCCATGCCGTCCATGTCGCCGTGGCTCATGCCACCGGGGCTGGGGACCGGCTCACCCCAGGCGGTCAGCCAGCCGGACATGGTGGCGATCTCCGGCTCCTGCGCCTTGGCGATCCTGTCGGCCAGGGCCTTCACCTCCGGCATGGTGGCCTTCGACTGGGCGATCTTCGCCATGTCCAGGGCCTGGCGGTGGTGCGGAATCATGTCGGTGACGAACTTGACGTCGGTGGCGTTGAACGTGGCACCCGACTTCGGCGCCGCGACGGACGTGGGGGCGCCGGTGCCCATGGTGCCGTGGTCCATCCCGCCGCCGCAACCACCGGCGAGCAGAGCGAGGCTGAGCGCGCCGGTGGCGACTGCGGCCCGGCGAAGGTTGATCGTGCGCATGGTGAGTCCAGCTCCTGAGGATTCGAAACGGTGACGCGGACGCGTCAGGACGTCGCCGCGGGCAGGGTGCCGGCGGCATCAACGACTCCTGAGACGGCCTACGTACGCCAGATCGACAGCACGCTGCGCGCCGGCGGTCCGCAACCGCTGCCGCCGGCTGCCTCGGCCGCGACGGTGACGGCCAACGTCCGGACCACAGTGGCGGGCGGCAGCGCTTGTGACACGGTGAAGGTGGGGGCGGGGGCACCGATGGCGGGCGGCAGCGCGGACTGACACATCGCCTCGGCGTGACCGCCTCCGTGCGGACCGCCGGGACACGAGTCGTGGTGCCCGTCCGGGGCGCACTGCGGCATCGCCTGGACGGCCGTCGCCGTGCCCGCGTGCATCGCTTGCGGGAGCGGGGCGCCGGCCAGGGTGTGCATCCACGCGACACCCAGCACGAGCAGCACCGCGGCCAGCAGCCAGGCGTGCGACCGCACACCGGCAAACCGCATGCGGCGGCTCCGCACCACTCCCCGACCACCTCCTATGCAACATCGTAGACCTCGGACCCAGGCCACTGTCGCCTGCCGCGCATACCCCATGGGGGTGTGTCGAGCGGGACGTGAGGAGCCGGCGATGACACAGCCGCACGGCGGCGGGCGCGACGAGCATGCGGGGCACGACCCCGAGGCGTTCCGGCGCAAGTTCTGGCTCAGCCTCGTGCTGACCATCCCGATCGTCGCGACCAGCCACATGGTGATGGGCTGGCTCGGCTACCGGCTCGACTTCCCCGGCATGGCCCTCGTCGGGCCGGTGCTCGGCACGATCGTGTTCCTCTACGGCGGCCGGCCGTTCCTCGCCGGCGCGGTCGCCGAGGTCCGCGACCGCGCCCCGGGCATGATGCTGCTCATCGCGATGGCGATCACCGTCGCCTACACCGCCTCCGTGGCCACCAGCCTCGGCTGGTTCGGCCTGGAGTTCTGGTGGGAGCTGGCCGCGCTGGTCACCATCATGCTGCTCGGGCACTGGCAGGAGATGAAGGCGATCGGCCAGGCCGGCGGCGCCCTCGCGGCCCTCGCCGCGCTGCTGCCCGACGACGCCGAGCTCCTCGACACCGACGGCCGGCCACGGCCCGTGCGGGTCAGCGACCTGCGCGTCGGGGACACGGTGCTGGTCCGCTCCGGCGGCCGGGTGCCCGCCGACGGTCGCATCGTCGACGGCCGGGCAGCGCTCGACGAGTCGATGGTGACCGGCGAGTCGCGGCCGGTCGCCCGGACCGCCGGCGATCGGGTCGTGGCCGGCACCGTCGCCACCGACTCAGCGTTGCGCGTCGAGGTCGAGGCCGTCGGCGACGACACCGCCCTCGCCGGCATCCAGCGCCTCGTCGGGCAGGCCCAGCGGTCCCGCGGCCGGGCGCAGGTCCTCGCCGACCGGTTCGCCGCCTGGCTGTTCTACGTCGCCGCCGGCGCCGGGCTGGTCACCTTCGCCGCCTGGTGGGCGGCCGGCGACCTGGACGGGTCGGTGGTGCGGACGGTCACGGTGCTGGTCATCGCCTGCCCGCACGCGCTCGGCCTGGCCATCCCGCTGGTGATCGCGCTGTCCACGGCGGTGGCCGCCCGCGCCGGGATCCTGGTCAAGGACCGGCTCGCGCTGGAGCGGATGCGCACCGTCGACGCGGTGCTGTTCGACAAGACCGGCACCCTGACCAAGGGCGCGCACACCGTCACCGGCGTCGCCGCGGCGGCCGGGCACACGGCGCAGCAGGTGCTGCGCACCGCCGCCGCGGTGGAGGCCGACAGCGAACATCCCCTGGCCCGGGCCATCGTGACCGCGGCCCGGCGGGACGGCGCGACCGACCTGCGTGCCGAGGAGTTCCAGTCGCTGACCGGCCGCGGCGTGCAGGCCACCGTCGGCGGGGTCCGCTACGCCGTCGGCGGCCCGGCGCTGCTGCGGGAGCTGCGCGTCGGCCTGCCCGACGACGTCGCCGCCGCGGCCGCCGCGTGGGCCGGGCGCGGCGCCGCCGTGCTGCACCTGATCCGCCTCGACGACGACGCCGCGCACGCCGTCGGCGCGCTCGCCCTGGAGGACGAGGTCCGGCCGGAGGCGAAGGAGGCGATCGTGCGACTGCGGCGGCTCGGCGTCGGCAAGATCGTCATGATCACCGGGGACGCCCGGCAGGTCGCCGACGCCGTCGCCGCCGACCTCGGGCTGCGTCCGGGCGTCGACGAGGTGTACGCCGAGGTCCTCCCGGCCGACAAGGACCGGACCGTCGCCGACCTGCAGCGGCGCGGGCTGCGCGTGGCGATGGTCGGCGACGGCGTCAACGACGCCCCGGCCCTGGCCCGCGCCGATGTCGGCATCGCCATCGGCGCCGGCACCGACGTCGCGATCGAGTCGGCCGGCGTCGTGCTGGCCTCGTCCGACCCGCGTGGCGTCACCGGCGTCATCCGGCTGTCCAGGGCCAGCTACGGCAAGATGGTCCAGAACCTGGCCTGGGCCGCCGGGTACAACATCGTCGCGATCCCGCTCGCCGCCGGCGCCCTCGCCTGGGCCGGGATCACCCTCAGCCCGGCCGTCGGGGCCGTGCTGATGTCCGCGTCGACGATCGTCGTCGCCCTCAACGCGCAACTCCTGCGCCGGGTCCGGCTCACCCCGAGCCGTTGAACAGGCGGGAACCGTCAGCCGGGGCGGCGGGCGCCCATGTACGGCATGGTGTCGATGCGGGCCATCCGGACCGGCACCCCCGCGCGGGACGCGTGGACCATCAGGTTGTTGCCGACGTACATCCCGACGTGGTGCAGGTCGCTGTAGAAGAAGACCAGGTCGCCGGGTCTCAGGTCGGCCTTGCTGACCGCGCTGCCCTGCTTCCACTGCGCGCCCGTGTAGTGGGTGAGCGACACGCCCGCGGCCTTCCAGGCGTACTGGGTCAGGCCGGAGCAGTCGAAGGTGCCGGGTCCGACGGTGCCGAACACGTACGGCTTGCCGATCTGCGCGCAGGCGGTCTTGACCGCGGTGCCCGCCGCGCCGCCGATGTACACCGCCGGGCACTGACCGATGTACAGCTCGCTCTTGGGCACGTCGGTCGCGCCGAGCTGCCGGCGCAGCGCCTGCAGCCGGTCGACCTCGGCCTGGATCGACTTCTTGCGGGCGGCCAGCTCGGTCTCCTGCGCCTGCTGCTGCGCGACGAGGGCGTCGATCTTCGCCTTGTCGGCGGCGTATCCGTCGCGGAGCTGCGCGACGGACGCGATCTGGTCGGCGCTGTGCTTCGCGAGGCGGTTCAACGTCGCGAGCTGCTCGGCGAACGTCTGCGGCGAGTCGGTCGACAGCAGCACGCTGAGCACCGACGCGCTGCCGTACTTGTACTGCCGCGCCGCCATCACCCCGACCTCGTGCATGGCGGCGTCGACCTGCTGCTGCAGGGGCGTGAGCGTGGCGGTGAGCGTCTTGGCCTTGGCCTGGTTGGCCGCGAGCTGGCTGTGCAGGTCGTTGTACTGCTCGATGACCGGCTCGAGCTTCTCCCACGCCTCGTCCAGCTGCCGCTCGATCTCCGGCAGCGACGGCTCGGCGTGCGCGGAGACGGACGGCACCAGTCCGGCGAGGGCGACGGCGGCCACGACCAGCGTTCTGCGAACGATCGAGAACGTGCGGTTACGGTCCACCGAGGCGACGCCCTTCCTCCAGCCGGCGCCCCAGGGCCTCGAGGGAGACCTGCCGCCGAGACGGGCCGTGGCCCACCGTAGAGAGGTCCACGACCGCAAATCAACCCATCGGCCGACTTCCTTCGCTACGCAGCCGGATCGTCACATGGCGTATATTCCTATTGGCGATCGGACATCCGGCACACCCAGCTGAAACGCGCATCGGCCGGCACTCCGGCCGCTGGCGTACGCCGATTCGCCTTGCCCTGCCTGTACATGCGACCTCCTATGACAAATAGGAGCCGATGAGGCGGAGCGCCCCCGACGCCGCTCGCGCCAGACGATTGACATCAACAGGAAGCTTTGTTTACAGTTGCTCGCCGTTCCCTCTAGAGAGGATCGTCGATGCGCAGGTTTCTCGTTCGGGCAGCCGCGCTCGGCGTGCTGCTGGCAGGGCTCACCGGGATCTCCGGCGCCACCGCCGCGACCGGGCCCGTCCCGCTCGCGCCGGCGGACCTGACCGGGTCGGTCGCCAACACCGGGATCTCGTTGTCGTGGCGGCAGCCCGCGGGCGGTCCCGCGGTCGCGTCGTTCCGGGTGTACGAGGGCGGGGTGCTCGTGCGGCGCACCGCGACCACGTCGGCACCCATGCAGTACATCGGCGTCAACACCACCCACACCTACACCGTGACCGCGGTCTCCGCGACCGGCGTGGAGTCGGCCCAGTCGGTGCCGTTCACGGGGACCACGTGGACGCCCGGCATGGCGCCGCAGTGCACCGAGCCCGCGCCGACCACCGTGTTCGACGTGACCTCCTCCGCCCTGTCGGTGCGCTGGACCGTGGGCCGGTCGTCGCCGCTGCTCGCCCTGACCGTCAACGGCCGCGATCACGGCGTCGTGTCCGGCACCGGCCTGCGGGTCGGGGGCCTCACCCCGGACACCTCGTACGCGGTCGCGCTGCGGCGGGTCGGCTGCGGCTCGCAGGAACCCACGGTGGGATACGCGACCACCCGCACGCTGCCGGGCACGACGAACACCACGGCGGCCCCGCGCGACCTGGTCGTCACCGGCCGCAGCGACCGCTCCATCGCGCTGGCCTGGTCGGGGCCGACGGACGGGTCCTACGTCCACCAGTACGCGATCTACGACGGCGCCTACCGGGTGGCCACGAGCTGGACCCGGTCGGCGACGGTCACCGGGCTGTTCCACGGCACCGGGCACCGCTTCACGGTGGCGGCGCTGAACGTGGCCGGCAACGAGTCCGAGCACAGCCCCGTGCTGTCGCCGTCGACCGAGCCCTGCCCGGCGCAGCCGCCGGCCCCGGCGCGGGTGAGCGCTTCCGCCGTCACCGCGTCCACCGCCCGCCTGGACTGGACCCTCGAGTCGACCGCCACCTCGTACACCGTGCTGGACGGCAACACCGTCGTCGCCACCGTCACCGAGCCGGCCGCGGTGCTCACCGGCCTGGCGTCCGCGTCGACGCACCAGCTGCGCGTGGTGGGCCTGCTGGCCGGCTGCCCCGACACGCCTGCCTCGGCACCGGTCACGGTGACCACGCTGCCGGGAGCGGCCGACCGGCCGGCGGCCCCGGCCGGCTTCCAGGCGGGCCGGGCGACGATCGCCGACGGGTACTACGCCGACATCCCGCTGTCCTGGTCGACCTCGACAGGCCTGACCTACCGCCTCTACGACGGCGCGACGGTGGTCGGCACCTACCCGGCCGGCGCGGTGACCCTGCGCACGCGGGGCGCCGAACGCCACCTGTACCGGCTGACCGCGGTCAACGCCGACGGCGACGAGTCGGCGCCGTCCGGCCCCGTCGAGGTCATCACCCCGTTCCTGGTCGCGCCGTAAGCGACAGCCGCCCAGCAGGCCAGGGCAGTGGGCCCCCGTTTCCGGCCCACCACCCTGGCCTGCGTCGTGTCGAAGCACCGGTGTCCCGGGGTGTCTCCCAGGATCGCCGGGCGCAGTGGCGGCCGCGAGGTCGGCGGGCGGAAGTTGACCGGCAACTTCCGCCGCTGAGATCCTGGGCCCCGGCATGGGTCCGGCCCGGTACTGATGCCGTCGGTGCTCGGCATCTACGGGAAGGATCGGATGTTCGGCGCGCAGGTGCGTGCCCATCGCCAGCGGCGGGGCATGACGCAGGAGGAACTGGCCGCCAGGACGGGCGTGAGTGCCCGCAGCATCCGCAATCTCGAGGCCGGCCGGATCGACCGCCCACGGGCCAGCACGGTGCGGCTGCTCGCCGACGCGTTCGCGCTGCGCGGCGACGACCGGGACCTGTTCTTCCGGTCCGCGCTGGACGACGCCGGGCAGCAGCCGGCGGACGCGGCCCCGGCACGCGGGCGGCCCGCGCCCGCGCAGCTGCCCGCCGACGTGGCCGGGTTCGTCGGCCGCACCGACCACCTGCGGCACCTCACCAAACTGCTCGACAACGCCGACCGGTCGGCGACCGTCGTCATCTCCGCCGTCGCCGGCACCGCCGGGGTCGGCAAGACCGCACTGGCCGTGCACTGGGCCCACCAGGCCCGGGACCGGTTCCCCGACGGCCAGCTGTACGTGAACCTCCGCGGCTACGACCCCGACCGACCCGCAAGCCCCGACGACGTCCTCGCCAGGTTTCTCGACACGCTCGGCGTCACCGGCCCCGACATCCCCGCCGACCTGGACGAACGGACCGCCCGCTACCGCACCGAGATCGCCGGCCGGCGCATGCTCATCGTCCTGGACAACGCCGCCACCGTCGAACAGGTCCGCCCGCTGCTGCCCGGCACCGGACCGTGCATGGTGCTGGTGACCAGCCGTGACAGCCTCGCCGGACTCGTCGCCGTCCACGGCGCCCAACGCCTCACCCTCGACCTGCTCCCACCCGACGACGCCGTCACGCTCCTCCGCCGCCTGATCGGCCACCGCATCGACGCCGACCCCACCGCCGCCGCCACACTCGCCGCCCAGTGCGCCCTGCTACCACTGGCGCTCCGGGTCGCCGCCGAACTCGCCGTCGCCCGCCCCACCACCCCCATCACGGAACTCGTCGACGAGCTGGCCGACCACCAGCAGCGCCTGGACCTCCTCGACGCCGACGGCGACCCCCGCGCCGCCGTGACCGCCGTGTTCTCCTGGTCGATACGACACCTTCCGCCCGACGCCGCCCGAACCTTCCGCCTCCTGGGCCTGCACCCCGGCCCCGACTTCGACGCCTACAGCGCCGCCGCGCTCACCGGCACCGGCCTCGCGCCGGCCCGCCACGCTTTGGACCGGCTCGCCCGGGCCCACCTCGTGCACCCCACCGGCCCCGGCCGGTACGCCATGCACGACCTCCTCCGCGCCTACGCCACCAGCCTGGCCAATGCGGAGGACCCCGAGACCGGCCGCAGGGCGGCGTCGATCCGGCTCTTCGACTACTACCTGGCCACCGCCACGGCGGCCGCGCGTCTCCTGCACCCCGCAGGCGCCCAGGACCAGTCCGGCACTCCCCCGCCGGTCGCAGCCGCCCCAGACCTCACCGACCCCGAGACCGCCCAACGGTGGCTCGACGCCGAACGGCCCTGCCTCTTGGCCGCCGTCACCCACACCGCGGTCCACGGTCTGCCCACCCACGCGGTGCGACTGTCGATGGCCCTGTACGAACACCTCGAAGGCGGCCACTACATCGACGCGCTGACCATCCACGGGCACGCCCGCGACGCCGCCCGCCAGACCGGCGACGTCGCCGGGCAGGCCCACACGCTGCTCGCCCTCGGCACCACCAACCTCGGCCTCGGCCGGACCGACCCCGCCGGGGAGCACCTCGCGCAGGCGCTGACCCTGTTCCAGCGCGCCGGTGACCAGGTCGGCGAAGCCCGCGTCGTGCTGAACCTCGGCCGGGTCGACGACCACCGGGGGCGGCACCAGGTCGCCACGGAGCACCACGAGCGGGCCCTGATCCTGTACCGGCAGCTCGGCGACGCGATCGGCGAAGCCCGCGTCCTGACCAGCCTCGGCAACGTCGAGGAGCACCGGGGGCGGTACGAGGCCGCCACCAACCACCACAGGCAGGCACTGACCCTGTTCCGGCAGGACGGCCACACCATCGGCGAAGCCATGAGCCTGATGAACCTGGGCGTCGTGGAGGACTTCCGGGGCCTCTACCAGGCCGCCGCCGAGCACCACGGGCAGGCGCTCGCCCTGTTCCGGCAGACCGGCTACCCACGCGGCGAGGCCATGGCCCTGCACAACCTCGGCATCGCCGAGATGCGGCGGGGCCGCTACCAGGCGTCCGCCGAGCACCACGAGCAGGAGCTCGCGCTGTGCCGGCGACTCGCCTGGCCCCGCGGCGAGGCCTGGGCGCTGGACGGCCTGGGCAGTGTCCACACCCGGCTCGGCCGGCCCGACCGGGCCGCCGACCTCCACCAGCAGGCGCTCGCCCTCTTCCAGAAGTCCGGCGAGCGGGACGGCGAGGCCCGGGCACTCAACGGCCTGGCCGAGGCCGCGATCGCCGCCGGCCGCCCGGCCGACGCCCTGCCCCACCTCACCACCGTGCTCCGCACCGCCCCCCGCGACCAGCGGGCCCGCGCCCACGCGAGCCTCGGCAAGGCCCACCGGGCCCTCGGCGACCCCGCCCTCGCCCGGCACCACTACGACCACGCCCTGACCCTCTACACCGACCTCGGCTCCCCGCACGCCGCCGACGTCCGCGCCGACCTCACAGCGCTCGACGACCGGTAGGCCGACGGATCAGTCCATGGCTGCGAGCAGCGCGTCGCTGACGGTCCTCGCGGCGGGGGAACTGTAGGGCTGGAGCCCTTTCACCAGGGTCAGGCGGGTTCTGGTCAACCGCCGGTCGGTGAGGGGGACGCGGACCAGGGTGCCCTGCGCCAGTTCGGCGGCGGTGTCCTCGGCGGCCATGAAGATCGCCGTCATGGTGCGTGCCGCGATGTCGCGCAGCAGGGCGAGCGAGTCCACCTCGTGGCTGATCCTCAGGTGGGTACCGGTCTCCGCACAGGCCCGGTCCACCTCCTGCCTGATGCCGAAGCGCGTGCCGGGCAGGGCGACCGGATGATCGCCGACGTCGCGCAGCGAGCACGCCGGCAGCCCGGCGAGTGGGTGGTCGGGGCGGACCATCACGGACAGGGGCAACGGCTGGTCCTTCAGCGTGACGACGTCCGAGCGGGTCGGTGCCCCGAAGACGAACCCGAGGTGTGCGCTGCCCTCGGCGACGGCGGCACCGACGTCGTGGGAGCCGGCGACGCGGACATCGATGCGGATGTCGGGATGGGTGGAGGCCAGCGCCTGGAGGGTGTCCGGGATGTACCGACCCAGTGGGCCCTCGACGGTGGCGATGACGACGTGCCCGCGCACGCCGTGCCGGTCGGCGTCGAGCTCCGAACGCAGGTCGGCGGCCCGCTGCTGGGTGTGCGTCGCGAACTCCAGGACCTGGTGCCCGGCGGCGGTCAGGGTCATTCCTCGGGAGCCGCGGGTGAACAGCCGCACGCCGAGATCCTCTTCCAGCAGCCGGATCTGGCGGCTGACGGCGCTGGGCGCCACGAACAGGTTCGCACCGGCGCGCATCACCGAGCCGGTGGCCGCGACCTCGCGGAAGTAGCGCAGCGCCGATGATTCGGTCGAGTGCAGCGGGCCACCTCCGGGCGTCTCGATGATCTTGCGAATTGTTCGCAAGATCGGTGCCAAAGTTCATTCTGGTCATCTCAATTGGCGAATGCAAGGCTCGTCGGTGAACCGACCCGCTTCCGCCGACCCCGAGGATGTGCCGTGTCCGATCTGGTGCCGACCCCGTTCGGCTACGCCTTCCTGCCGGGCGTCAGGCAGTACTCCCAGGGCGTGGTGGGCACCGAGGGCCACGCCCTGACCCGGGTGCAGTTCTCCTCCCCCGTGGCACTGAACGACGGGTTGCGCCTGGCCGCGAAGATCATCGATGCCGCGGGCCGGCCGCCGGCGGCGTTGTGCGCCTGCGAGCTGCGCACGCCGGCCCCGTTCACGGAGGCGGAGTTCACCGCGTTCAACGGCCGGTACGTGGGCGCCCTGGCGGCCTTCGGCGTCCAGCTGCACGGTGGCGGCAGCCCGGTCGCCCGCACCAACGTGTGCCCGCCCGCGGGACTGGTCGACGAGCCGAGCATGCACGCGTTCTGCTTCACCGTGCCGGCCACCGCCGGCCCGGTCACCGACTTCGTCGTCTCCGGCAGTGCCGAGGTCCCCGAGGGCCTGGACACCTACCACGATCATGTCGTCGCCCCGGGGGACACGACGCCCGGCGGCCTGCTGGACAAGGCGCGGTTCGTGCTCGGCGAGCTGACGGGCCGCATGGCCGGCCTCGGCGTGACCGGCGAAGCGCCACACGCCGTGCAGGTGTACTCCACGCACGACATCCACGCGGTCCTGACCGGTCCGGTCGCCACCGGATTCGCGCCGCACCGCGGCGTGACGTGGCATCCCGCGCGACCCCCGGTGGCGGGCCTGGACTTCGAGATGGACTGCCGCACGGTGAGCACCGAACGCCTGATCGACCCGCAGGGAAGGAATCACAGATGAAGCAGGAGCACTACGTGCGACCCAGCGGGCTTCCGCCCGTCAACGGGTACAGCCACGCGGTCGCCCACCAAGGACGCAGCATCCTGGTGTCCGGCCAGGTGCCGCTGGACGCCGACGGGAACCTGGTGGGGGCCGGCGATCCCGAACGGCAGGTCGCCCAGGTCTTCACCAACCTGGCCACCGCGCTCGCCGCGGCGGGCGCCGGCCTGCACGACGTCGTGAAGCTGACCGTGTACCTGACCGACCGCGCCGACCTCGCCGCGTTCCGGCGCGTGCGGGATCGGCACATCGACCTGGCCCGGCCGCCGGCGAGCACGCTGGTGCTGGTCCATGGCCTGATCGACCCGGAGTTCCGGGTGGAGATCGATGCCCTCGCCGTCCGCTGACGCCGCGGCGTCCGTCCTCCCGCCGGGCACGTGGCCGAGCCCGATCACCGCGGCGGACAAGATCGGCTACGCCGGTGTCGCCGTCCGCGACGGCGGGGACACGGTGTGGTGGGCGCAGACCACGCCCGGAAGCACCGGCCGGATGAGCGTGTTCCGCCACGACCGCGGTGGCTCGGTGCGCGAGGTGCTCCCCCGGTGGCTCGACGCGCGCACCCGGGTGCACGAGTACGGCGGGCAGGGCTGGGCCGTCGTGGGGCAGACCCTGGTGACGAGCAACTTCGCCGATCAGCGCCTGTACCGCGTGGACGGCGGCACGGCCCTGCCCCTGACACCCGACACCGGCCTCGCCGACCGGTACGCGCAGCCGACCGAGCTTCCCGGCACCGGATGGGTCGTGTGCGTCGCCGAGCGCCACCGGGCCACGGTGCGCCACGCGCTGGTCGCGGTGGCGCTCGACGGGTCCGGTGCCGTCGTGGACCTGTGGACCGGGTCGGACTTCGTCGCGGCACCGGCGATCTCACCGGACGGGCGGAGCATCGCGTTTCTGACCTGGGACCATCCGCTGATGCCCTGGGACGGGACGCTGCTGCGGACCGCGGCACTCACCTTCGATCAGGGCCGTCCCGCCATCCACGACGTGACGGCCGTCCTCGGCGGGCCGGAGGAGTCGGTCCTGGCACCGTCGTGGATGGACGACCGCACGGTGTGCGCGGCGACCGACCGGACCGGGTGGTGGAATCTCGTCGCCGTGCCGGCGGCCCACCCTGCCGCGGACGGCGGGCCGGTGCCGATGTGGCCGGTGGCCCAGGAGTGCGGAGTTCCGCTGTGGCAGCTGGGCTTCCGCAGCCACGTCCCGGTCTCCGGTGGCCGCACGGCGGTGGTGTCCGGCGGTCGGCTGGTCGTGCTCGACCCGGACGGCACCGCGGCCGCGTTCGAGTGCCCGTTCACGAGCTGGCTGCCGTGGCTCGACGCCGAAGGCGACGTCGTCGCCGGGGTCGCGGCGGCAGACGACCGCGCGCCCGCCCTCGTCAAGGTCGACACCGTGACCGGCGCCTGGACCGTCCTCGCGGAGCCGCCCCAGCCGGAGCCGGCCTGGACACCACGGCCGCACCGCCGCACCGTTTCGACCCCCACCGGGGAGGTGCCGGTGCACTTCTACCCGCCGACCTCGCCGCTGTACCGGTTGCCGGAGGGCACCACGCCGCCGGCCATCATGTGGGCCCACGGCGGCCCCACCGCGTCCTTCCCGCAGCACCACCAGCCCGAAGTCGCCTACTTCACCAGCCGCGGCCTCGCCTTCGTCGCCGTGGACTACACCGGATCCAGCGGACGCGGCCGGCGGCACCGCACCGCGCTGCGGGGACAATGGGGCGTCGCCGACGTCACCGACTGCATCGCCGTCGCCCGCGACCTCCTCGAGCGCGGCCGCGTGTCCCGCATCGCCATCCGCGGGATCAGCGCGGGCGGGCTCACCGCGCTGCTGGCACTGGCGCGGCCGGGCTCGCCGTTCGCCGGAGGCGTCTCCTACGCCGGCGTCGCCGATCTGAGTCACTTCGCGCGGCACACCCACGAGTTCGAGTCCCGCTACCTCGACGGGCTCATCGGGCCGCTGCCCGAGGCGCAGGCCATCTACGACGACCGGTCACCGCTGTCACACATCGAGGCGGTCACCCGGCCGGTACTGCTGCTGCACGGGGAGCGCGACCCGGTCGTTCCGCTGGAGCAGGCGCAGGCGCTGGCCCAGGCGCTGACCGCCGGGCAGGTGCCGCACGCCCTGCTCGTGTTCGCCGACGAGGGGCACGTCTTCGGCAAGTCAGAGACGATCGCCGCCGCGCTGGACGCCGAGCTCGGCTTCTACGGCCGACTCCTCGGCTTCGACCCACCGGGCGTCGCACGCCTCCCGCTGACCGGCGTGGCAGGAGATCCATGACGATCGACCGGCCCACCGTGATGATCACCGGCGCCACCGACGGTCTGGGCCGTGCCCTGGCCCACCGGCTCGCGGCCGACGGCACCCGGCTCGTCCTGCACGGACGCGACCCCGGCAAGCTCCGCCACACCGCCGCGGAGCTGCGCCGCCGGCACGACTGCCCGCCACCGGCCACCGTCTGCGCGGACCTGTCCGAGCTCGCGCAGGTCCGCCGGCTGGCCCGCGACGTGGCGTCGGCCACCGACCGGCTCGACGCGCTCGTCAACAACGCCGGAGTCGGCTTCGGCGGGGCTGGAGAGCGGCACCGGCAGCTCAGCGCCGACGGCCACGAACTGCGCTTCGCCGTCAACCACCTCGCCGGCTTCGACCTCACCCTGCGGCTGCTGCACCTCCTGCGCCGCGCACCACATGCCCGGATCGTCAACGTCGCCTCCATCGGCCAGCACCCGATCGACTTCGCCGACGTCATGCTCGAACACGGCTACACCGCGGTGCGGGCGTACCGGCAGAGCAAGCTCGCCCAGATCATCGCCGGCCTCGAACTGGCCGAACGCCTGCGTGGCGAACCCATCACCGTCAACAGCCTGCATCCGGCCACGTACATGCCGACCAAGATGGTGCTGGCCGGCCTCGGTCACAGCGTCGACACGCTCGAAGCCGGCACCGCCGCGACCTGGCGCCTGATCAGGCTCCCCGAGCTGGCCGGCACCACCGGCCGCTTCTTCGACCGCACCACGGAAGCCCGCGCCCATCCCACCGCCTATCAGCAGGACGTCAGAACGCGGCTCTGGCGGCTCAGCATCGACCTCACCACGGCGCCGTCGCTCTGAGCCGGCCACCGAAGAGGCCCCCGTGGGCAGCGGGGGCCTCGGTGGCGGCGTCAGCCGGCGATGAAGGTGAACTGTCCCCCGTCGACGATGGTGCCGTCGGCCATCGTGCCGAAGCCGATGACGATCGTGTGCGACCCGGGCGTCGCCGGCGTGTAGTTGTTGACGAGGACGCCGTTGCCGTCGGTGAAGCCGGTCGCCTTCGGGCCGCCGTCGATGCGGTAGGAGTACGACACCACCCCAGGCACGTACGACGTCACGACGAACACGCCGGGCGTGCCGGCGGCGGCGCCGACCGGGCCGCCGATCGGGTACTGCTCGGACGTGACGGTCGGCGAGCTGCGCGGGTTGAACAGCGCCGAGCCGGTCTCCGACCGGGTGCCGTCGGCGCCGCGGCCGTACACCGACAGCGGTGCGCCGCCGGCCATGTTCACCAGCAGCTCCACCGTGGCGGTGCCGTCGGCCCCGGCCGGCACGACGTGCTCGACGTTGTTCTTGAACTTGTAGACGTAGTCGACGACGTCCGCGGCCACCGGGTGGAAGGTGACGGTGCGGTACGCGTTGAACGGCGCCTCGGGGTCGTGGTCCTCGATCGTCGGCGCGTCGGAGGCGACCTGGTAGTCGAAGGTCGCCGCGAGCCGCCGCCCCTGCGTCCATAGTGGACATCTGGCGGTTTCAGCCGTAATCGACGCCATCGACATTCCGCGATGCGGTCGCGACCGGTCCGGCATGCCGGTGGGCGGTCTGACAGGATGCGAAGATGGCGAACGCATCTGGTGACGGCGTTGCGCGGCGGGTCGTGGTCGTCGGGTACGACGGGTCCGAGCTGCTCGACATCGCCTGCGTCACCTCGACGCTCGACCTGGCCGTCCGTGTCGCGGGGCGGGCGCTGTACCGGACGGAGCTGGTCTCCCCGAACGGGCTGCCGATCCGCTGTGACTCGGGTCTGGAGCTGCACAGCCACGGGTCGCTGCAGCGCGCGACGGGGGCGATCGACACGCTGGTCGTGTCCGGGGGCGAGGGCACGAGGCCGCGGCCGCCGACCCGGCGATCGTCGCGCACGTCCGGCGGCTCGCCACGCTCGCCCGGCGGGTCGCGTCGGTGTGCACGGGCGCGACCGTGCTCGCCGCCGCGGGGCTGCTCGACGGCCGGCGGGCGACCACGCACTGGCACTACGCCGACGCGCTCGCGCGGCAGTACCCGTCCGTCCACGTCGATCCCCGGCCGATCTTCATCCGCGACGGGCGCGTCGCCACGTCGGCCGGTGTCACCAGCGCCCTCGACCTGACGCTGGCGCTGGTGACCGAGGACTGCGGGCCCGACCTGGCCCGGATCGTCGCGCAGGCGCTGGTCACCTACCTGCAGCGGCCGGGCAACCAGGCGCAGATGAGCGTGTTCACCGCACCGAACCCCGACCACGTGACGGTCCGCGAGGCCGTCGCCTACGTCACCGCGCACCTGGCGACCACGCTCGACACGGCGACGGTGGCCAAGCACTGCGACGTGAGCGCACGGCAGTTGCACCGGCTGTTCATCGAGCACCTCGGCATGCCACCTGGCCGGTTCGTGCGCCGCACCCGGCTGGACACCGCCGCGCGGCTGCTGTCGACCACCGACCACCCCATCGGGCTGGTCGCCCGGTGGTGCGGGTTCACGTCGCTGGAGACCCTCCGGCAGGCGTTCGTCGCGCAGTACGGGGTGCCGCCGTCGCAGTACCGGTCGATGTCGACGGCGCTCGTCACCGGCTCGCGTTTGTAATGCGGGTGCCCCTTGCCCGGAGTGCCAGGATTTCTGACGCGATGCCGGGTCCGCCTCCCCGGCTGACCAAGGCGTGGTCACAGTGAGGGCATGACCCCCTCGCACACCGTCGATCGAGACACGTCCTCATGGCTGACGCGCCGCTGGCCGACCGCGGTCGGACTGGCCGCCGCGACCGCCGTGCTGCTCACCGTCGCCGACCGGGAGACCGCCGTCACCTGCGTGTGGGTGGCCGCGCTCTGCTACGTCGCGGCGGCCGCCCTGCACCGGCCGTGGATGGCGTGGGTGGCCGTGCCCGCCGGCAGCGTCGTCATCGCCGTCGGGGAGATCGCCGGCACGGGTCGATGGGTGCTGCTGGGCGCCACCGCGGCCGTGCTCGCCGCCGGCGCCCTGATCATCGGCGGCGAGCGCCGCCAGGTGGTCACGCAGAGCGTCGCCGGCGTGGTGTACGGCGGTGCCGCGCTCGCCGCGTTGACCCTCGACCCGAATGCCGGCCTCGTCGACGCCCGCGCCCTTGGGCACCGAGCCGTGGATGAGGGAGCTCTTGCCCGACCCCGCGACGCCCGTGACGACGACCAGCACGCCCAGCGGCACG